>NZ_JBBCQL010000006.1:0-44779 GCF_037149975.1 Chryseobacterium sp. VD8
ATCTTCCAATATGTCGTGAGAAGGACTGTAAGCACTGGTATCGGACATATCATCCAACTGTACAATATTATCTTTAACAAGATCAGCAGTCACACTGTTGTCGCTCTCATATGTTGTAAAAAGAGACATTTCTGTAGATCTTTTAAGACAAATCTCATAGAAAACAGTTCCTCGTCGTGATTGATTGTCTTCAACAATATATTTCCACATTAACCTTTTAAATTGTAACTCGTCCAAGTGTTCCTCACTTAATAGTTCTGGTATAATTCGTACAGCTTTATCAAGATAATAAGGAGTTCTCAAAAGATGCTTAATCTTAGAATTTTCCATCAATGGCAGTAAGTCAGGAATTTTTTCAACGATTAATTCAACCTCAGCATCATTAAATTCACCTACTTGAAAATAAGCAATATTTTCTGGCAGCTCATAATAGTAATCGATTTTAAACTTCTGTAATAAGTAGTCTCTTATTGTTAAAACTATAGTTATATTTTTATTTTTTTCCAGTATCTGAAGTAGTTCATTAAATGCTCCCGAGCTACCTGACTCTATTAGTTTTTCAAAGCTTTCTATCCAAATTAAAAAATACTTATTTGATAAAGGACTTGCCAATATTTGTTCGATACTAACTTTACATCCGGCTTTTATCAAAGCTTCACTAATTGTTTCACAATACAGGTTTTCAGCGGTAAAAGTTAAAACACTACGATCTCCAGACATTTTCAAATCACTTACAGCTGATTTTGTCAAAGCCGATTTTCCAACTCCCGGGTTTCCATGAACCACTACAAGATTCTTTTCTTTAAGCAATTGCAGGAGGTCTATATTATCACGAGGAACATTAAAATCTCCGATTTTTTCTCTAGTTCTAGAATTAGTGGTTTGTTCATTTTTTTCCATTTCTTCATAACTTAAGAGAACATCTTTATCTGTCTCCGGTTTGATAGAATTGATCAGACTGAACTTAGGATATGGAATCAGCTTATTGTATGCTAAAACTTTGGTCGCCAAAAAAAATCCACCGTCCTCGTATGTATGAATAATACCTGTAAAATAAGTTTTTCCATACAAGATAGAATAAGCGCCACTTCCAGACAATCCTTCAACATTTTCCAAGGCCTGTTGATAATATGTATCGAGAGAATTTTCAGACTTTAGTGTAAATTTATATCGATTGCTCTTGATATCTTCGATAAATTTCATAGGAAAAGATCGATCTGCCTCTTGATCATTAAAATTAGCATACCCTCTAATTTGATAATCTTCCACCATTTCATCAGTATCAATTACCTGACAAAAAAATTGTTTACCTGTAAGTGGAAGAATATTCTTTTTAGAAAGAATCAACAATGCCATATCCTCATCATCATCTGACACAATAACAATATCTGTTTCGGTCAAATTGTATGAATGAAATTCTGATGTTTCCTGATTAAAAATCTCTTCAAGTTTAATATCCGTATTTACATATTCTTTATCGAACTTTTTACCTTCTAAACAATGTTTTGCAGTCAAGACATACACGTCATCAACATCAGGACTCGGGTAGAAAATTACTGCTGTAGCAATTTCGTGGTTACATCTGATTTTGATTGTAGAAAGCTGTGGTATATTTTCATTCATATTTTATGAGTTAAGGGCAGGTACGAAAGTTCTAAGCTGTCAGGTCCTATTTGTGAATAATCACATTCAAATGTATATCTTTCAAAAGCGTCGTCATCGACCTCAAAGATATTTCTCAATTCTTGAGTATCACAAGCAAAATGAATTTTGATAATTTCAGAATTTCTTCTCTCGTTCGTAATGATTCTAACTATAGTCTCTTTATCCGGATGTCTGTTATGGATACCGTTTCCAGTTATCACATAACAATTGGTCTGAACTATTTCCAGCAATTTAGGGCAGGTATTGGCTTTACTGCCATGATGTGATAATTGCATAAACTTCACGGGCAGTGGCCGATCTTTATTATACCCCAATGCATCTAAACTGTCAATTATATCAGAGGGATGACTGTCGGCTAATAAGAGTACTTTTACCTTATCAAACTCGGCAAGAACAGCAATAGAGCTTCCATTAACAGGATCTGTATCCGGTTTAAATTCATTCCCTGTAAGTTCTTCAATTATTTTTTTATGGTCGGATTGATTTTCTTTTCTACCAATTTTACCATTACTTTCTTCTTCTTTCCACAATTCTGTTGCAGCAGCTTCCTTTTCAGGTGTAGGTGAAAGAATGGTCATTTTAAAACCAAAACATTCAATTGGTAATGTTTCAGTATTTATTGGCACTGTGGTAAGAAGATTATTTGCAGTTAAAAAATCCCTAAGTAAAATCCCGTCACCGACTGAGATTTTCCCATTAGATTCCTTTATCATCTCAGGAGAATGATTAAATAAAAAATTCTTTACAGCGTCTTGTTTATTTTCAATTTTTTTGTCCACGACAAAACCTTTTACGGCACCGATATGGTCGCGATCTATATGGCTGATAATCCAATTTTCAATTTGTTCGCCAGAAGACAAAATTTCTTTTATTAATGGGGCAAAAGAATTTTTGTACTCTTTACCATATCCTCCATCAATAAGTATATTATGCCATTGGGAATCTGTTCCTAAAAATCTGATAAAAATAGCATCACCGCCGCCGATATCGAAAAAATGAAAACTAATCCGATGTGTTTTTTGAGTCATAAAATAATGGTTATTAATACTTTCTTATTTTTTCTAAAATAGGAAAAGTTAATTGGATAAGTAAGAGTTTATTTAAATAATTAAACGAAAGGTCAAATTAATCCTTTCTTTCATTTTTACTGTTGATTTAGCAATTCGATGTTCCCAGTTTTCCTGTAAATCCCCTTTCATAATGAGTAACGAACCGTGAGGCAATGGCAAACTGTATTTGCTCTGATGATGGTCTTTTTTTCTGAAATCAAAGTTTCTGGTTTGACCTAAACTGATTGATGCAATCACAGGTCGTTTTCCATAGCGGCTTTCTTTATCTCTGTGCCATGCCACGGAATCATTATTATCACGATACAGGTTTAATAAAACACCATTGAACTGATACCCAAATTCTTTTTCTATCCTTTCTTTTAAAGTATAAAGCTCGGGAGTCCAAGGATTAGTTCCTGAAACATTTCCGTCTGAATCGTAAGAGCTATCATTTCCTCCATACCAAGCAGTAAGGCGGGGTGTTACAACTGTTTTATCATACATCTTCTGAGTTCGCTGTTCCCAAGGTGTCGTTTTCAGCAGTATATCTTTCAATTCATCGGCTTCTTTGCTGCTCAGGAAATGTTCCTTGTATTCCAAAAGGTCTTTTGGAAATTTATAAAACTCTTCCGTATCAAATAAACTCAGCTGACTCATTGCAATTTTCTATTAAAATATTTATATTTGATCTGGCCCGTTTATACGGGATTTTTTTCATCATTTGTGTTTTTGCTTCCCTTAGGAGATTTTTTTTTATGAAGTAATGTTAGGAAACTTATTTTTGAGCTTTATTCAAATGAATTCAATTCTTATCTCCTATTTTTTCTTTAATCTGTTTGATATCGGTCTTGATCTCTGTCATAAAGTTTTGAATATTACGTTCTGCAAATTCATCAGCTCCATATTCTATCGTATTGATACTACAGGCAAATTCCCAGATCTCTTTAATTTCAGATAATGGAATTTTATATGGCTCATAAAATTGATTGTCAGCTTTTACCCATATACTGTCTGCTTCATGAAACTGGAATCTTTTGTAACTGATTCCATCATTAGTGGTGATGAAAATATAAGTCCGGTCCGTTTTCAGATCAGAAAGATTTTCTACATATTTTCCAACAATATAAGTTCCGTTCTTATAAGGCGGCATAGAATCTCCGTCCGCTGGAAACGCTCTAAACTTCCCACCTTTTAAAAAAGGTAAGGATATCGTTTCCAAACTTTCTATGTATTCCGGATCTCCATAACCGTTCAGATAACCCATAGAGGCTTTTTGTGGAATAATCTCAATCTGATCGTTTCCATCCTGATCAACCCTGATAGGCAGAACAATCCTATTGTCAGGGAGCTCCATAATCTCATCAATCGAATATTTGCTGACGTTGATGGTCAAAAGTAAATCGATGCTGATATTATAATATCTTGAAATTTTCACTAAAATATCAAGGGGTGGCGCTGCGGCATCATCTTCATACTTACTATATCGGCCTCGGGTAATTAAAAGATCATCGGCAACCTTTTGTTGAGACAGATTGAGCTTACCTCTTAAATACCGCATGTTTTCTGATAAAATTGACATTGCTATAAATTATAGCAACAAATATACAATTTTTTGCTACAAATCGTGATAATTTTGTCAAATGGAACGAGCGATTGCACATATGGATCTGGATACATTCTTTGTTTCCTGTGAACGGCTGAGAGACTCTGTATTGGAGAATCAGCCCGTGATCATAGGTGGCGGAGATCGTGGTGTAGTAGCATCTTGTTCCTATGAAGCCAGGAAATTTGGGGTTCGTTCTGCGATGCCTTTGCGAATGGCTTTACGCTTATGTCCCGAAGCGCAGGTTATCAAAGGTGATATGGAGTATTATTCCAAAATGTCACATTTGGTGACTGAAATCATTCAGGAAAAAGTTCCTGTTATGGAAAAAGCAAGTGTAGACGAGTTCTATCTTGATCTGTCGGGCATGGATAAGTTCTTCGGCTGCTATCAATGGACAACCGAAATTGCGGAAGCGGTAAAGAAAAATACAGGTCTACCTATTAGTTTTGCATTGTCTACCAATAAAACAGTTTCAAAGATTGGAACAGGTGAAGCAAAGCCAGCCGGTAAATTAGAATTAAAACCGCTCGCAATACAGCCTTTTTTAAATCCTTTATCCGTCAGAAAGATTCCTATGGTTGGTGATGTGACCTTTGAACTCCTTTCAAGATTAGGTGTAAGAAAGATTGAAACACTTGCTAAAATGCCAGTGGATGTGCTTCAGGAATTAATTGGAAAAAATGGAACTGAGTTATGGAAAAAAGCCAATGGCATTGATTTAAATCCTGTGATTCAATATTCAGAGCGTAAATCCATATCAACTGAAACAACTTTTTCCGAAGACACCATCGATATTCCGAATATCAGAAGTATTCTTTCCGGAATGGTTGAACAGTTATGCTACCAGTTAAGACAGGAAAAATGGCTGACCTCAACGGTATCAGTAAGAATAAGATATGCCAACTTTGATACAGAGACTAAACAATGTAAGGTGGCTTATACCTCAGCAGACCACACATTGCTGAAATATATTCTGGAACTCTTCAAGAAAGTTTATACCCGAAGAATGAGAATTCGTCTTGTAGGTGTCAAGTTTACAGGACTGGTTCACGGAAGCCATCAGATGAATCTTTTTGAAGATACCGAAGAGCTGATCTCATTATATCAGACCATGGATAAAATGAAAGACCGTTTTGGTGCTAAAAGCCTTGGAAGGGCTTCCGGTTTTTTGACTCAATAAATAAAATTATGTTCCTCAATTGTCATACCTATCATAGCCTTCGTTATGGGACTATTTCTGTTGAAGAATTAGTTGATCTGGCTATGGATTATAAGCTGAAAGTTCTTGCGCTAACTGATATCAATACCGTAACGGGAATCTATCAGTTTTATAAACTGTGTGAAGATAAAGGCATTAAACCTATTGTAGGCGTTGATGTCAGAGTTGAAAATGAGCAGTATTATATATGCTTAGCGAAGAACCCGAAAGGAATAGCTGAAGTCAACAGGCTTTTGACCGATTATAATTGTGAAAATATTGAAATTCCAAAATCTAATCCTCAATTAGAAAACTGCTTTGTGATTTATACTTTACAAAATAAACCTGATATATTATTGGAACACGAGTTTATCGGAATCAGACAAGATGAGTTAAACCTTTTAATCAATTCTGAATTCAAATCCCTCACTCATAAAATGGTTATCCTTCATCCGGTAACGTTTAAGACTGATGACGAATACGAACTTCATAAAATATTACGAGCCATAGATGGTAATATTCTTTTTACAAAACTGGCTGAAAAAGATTATTGTAGAAAAGATGAGTTGTTTATGAGTAAGAAAACTCTTCTCGATCAGTTTAAGCATTACCCAGAAATCGTTGAAAACACGAAATTTATCGTCAGTCAATGCAGTTTTGATTTTGAATTTAAAACCCCGAAGAATAAAAAATATTATACTGACAGCAAGGAAAATGACTTTAAATTGTTATCCCAGCTTGCTTATGAAGGTTTATCTCATAGATATCCTGATAATAACAGACAGGCTATTGAGAGAGCTGAAAAAGAATTAACAGTTATTCATCAACTTAATTTTTGCGGCTACTTTTTGATTACTTGGGATATTATTCAATACAGTAAGCGTATGGGTTTTATGCACGTCGGAAGAGGAAGTGGCGCTAACAGTATTATAGCTTATTGTTTAGGCATTTCCGACATATGTCCTCTAGAGCTAGATTTGTACTTTGAGCGTTTTCTAAACTTAAACCGTAAAAGTCCTCCCGACTTCGACATCGATTGGAGTTGGAAGAATCGTGACACTATTTTGGAATACATTTTTGATAAATATGGAAAAAATCACGTTGCTTTTTGTGGAACTAATGTGGAGTTCAAGAGAAAATCGAGATTCAGAGAACTGGGAAAAGTCTTTGGACTGCCGAAAGATGAACTAGATCAGCTTTCAAAAAAACCGAGAGAACTACACGATCAAAATTCAATTGTTCAAGAGATTTATAAGTATGAACAGTTGTTAGTTGGATTTCCCAATCAAAGAAGTATGCATTCTTGTGGGATTCTTATTTCCGAAGAACCTATTACAAATTATTCAGTTTTAGAATTTCCTCCAAAAGAATTTCCAATTGTTCAGTTTGATATGCATACAGCTGAGGATATTGGTCTGGAAAAGTTTGACATTCTTTCACAAAGAGGATTGGGAACGATTAAAGATACCGTTAATCTAATTAAAGAAAAAAAGGGAATCAATGTAGATATTGAAGATACCAGAATCTCTAAGGATGAAGTCAAGTGCAATGAATTTTTGAGCATTGGAAAGACCATTGGTTGTTTCTACATTGAATCTCCAGCTATGCGTGGACTTTTGAGAAGATTAAAATGTGATAATTACAAAGTATTGGTTGCTGCATCATCAATTATTCGTCCAGGAGTTGCACAGAGTGGAATGATGCGGGAGTACATTTTCCGACACAATCATCCCGGTCAATTTGAATACTTCCACGATGTATTTGAAAAAGAATTAGGCGAAACCTATGGCATTATGGTTTATCAAGAAGATGTCATTAAAATTGCGATGCACTTTGGTGGAGTTTCTGCAGCTAATGGAGATGTTCTTCGAAGAGCTATGAGTGGTAAAGGACGATCACTTTCAGCTTTACAAAAATTAAAAGATGATTTCTTTGAATCCTGCAAAAGGAAAGGACATCCTGAGCAGCTTTCTCAGGAAGTATATCGACAGATTGAATCTTTTGCCGGCTACTCCTTTTGTAAAGCACACTCTGCTTCTTATGCCGTGGAGAGCTATCAGAGTCTGTTTCTGAAAGCCTATTACCCTATCGAATTTATGGTATCTGCTATTAATAATGGCGGTGGTTTTTACCGAACAGAAGTTTATGTACACGAGGCGAAGATGTCAGGTGCTAAAATTCATAACCCCTGCATTAACCTAAGCGAATTTCATACAACATTATATGGAACAGATGTGTACTTAGGTCTAATGCATATTGAAAAACTTGAAGCTTCTATCAAAGTAAATATCCCGGAAGAAAGGAAAGAAAACGGCGATTACGGATCATTAGAAGATTTTATAAAAAGAGTCAACATTGGTATTGAAACTTTACAGATATTAATTTTTGTCGGGGCTTTCAGATTTACCGGAAAGCAGAAACACGAACTTTTAATTGAAGCAAGATTCCTACTTTCAAAGAATCAATATAAAAGCAAGATCATATCATTATTTGAGGAACCTCAAAAAGATTATAAGCTACCGACAATAGATAGAAACCCTTTTGAAGACGCTTTTGATGAAATTGAAATTTTAGGATTTCCAGTTTCCTATTCGATCTTTGATTTACTCAAGACTAAATACAGAGGTCACGTTTTGGTTAAAGATCTCTTGAAGTATCATAAAAAACAGGTTAAAATGCTGGCATATTTAATTTCCAGGAAACACGTTCCTATCAAGATGAGAAATCATCCTGGAAAGAAAGACGATATGTATTTCGGAACATGGATCGATGCTGAAGGTGAGTATTTTGACACGGCACATTTTCCCGACAGTTTAAAACAATTTCCCTTTAAGGAAGGAGGAGTCTACCTTTTATTAGGAACTGTTGAAGTAGATTATCATTTTCCTACTATTACCATTACTAAAATGGCAAAAATGCCTTTGATTGCCGATCCGCGATATTCGATGGATGATGAAAAATCTAAAGAAATGGAAAGAAGTCTACGGGAAGACGTTAGTATGACTCACCGAAATCCCTATCCACAGGAACATGAAATTGGATTACCAAGAAAAAAGATAAACTGATTCTTTAGTATTCTTGTTATTTATTTTCACAAAGTTCCAGACCTTTAGTGATAAAATCTCCGTATGAAATTTTTAATCCAGCCCATTTGGGATCATCCAACCATATTTCATCAACTTTACTGATAGCAGCATTATTATGTGAAACACCTTTAGCAGTTCCATTTAAAGCATATGTCTTTCCATTGCTGGCCTTGCAGTAAATTTCTTTATATCCAGAACAATAAACTTCAACTTCATCAACTGAAAATGGCCATTTTTCTCCATACTCCAGCTTTGAAAATTTTATTGTATTTCGCTGGACTGGGTTAGAACACGATAATATTAATACTAAAAGTAATAAACTGTAAATAGCTTTCATTTTTTAATTTTGTCAAAGATAGATTTGAAAACTAAATTGACATTACGGGAAACCGTATTACTAAGAACATAAATAGTATTTATGACAAATCTTCTTTATTCACAACAATACCAAGCTGGGTTATAAGAAATGTCTTTTGTTCAAAGATTTGGTTCATAATCATCCATACTTTATCCACTAGAGAAAATGTTTTTTGATGGTCCTTATTAATAATAGTTAGTAAACCTGTGTAGGTAATGCTTTTTATCTTTTGATAATTTCCATTAAAAAACAGTCTATGATCTGTAAAATCGTAAGATTTCAAAACCATTTCAAAAGGTTTTTGAGTGTGTAGATTTTTTTTAAAAACCATTACAGAATCATACAATCTTATTTTTGTGCCATCTTTATTTTCAATATAAACCAAATATTGCTGTGTTTCAGGAAGTATAATTTCATTATCGTCATTTGTTTTAACAACTATTCTTGTGACCTCTGGTCTGCTCACATTGATCTTGAAAAATAAATCTAAAATTCCAAATTCAACTTCCTTCTGTTCATTATCATTATTTTCAGATTCTCTCAGCTGCACTATCTTTATATTATGATGTTCTGCAAACATTTGTGCATCCCGAGTAAATCCATTCCTTGACACAATAATTCCTCTTTGTATATCGGTATCATTGATGATAGAAAGAAGCTTCATAACTGTATCTTTAGTTACTTTTTTTTTCCAGTATTTACATTCGATAGCCGTTTTGTAAGTTTGGCAACCATCAAACTCAGCGGTCAGCACATCAATTTGATGCATAACCCCTGAATTACCTTTTATTTTACAATTCTGCCCATAACCCTCCACTGGAATATGATATTCTTTTTTTAAAGTATCATAAATATATTTTGTCAGAGATTCATAAATCTTCCAATCAAGACTGTTTAATTCATCCATCGTATTTCACATCAAATTACAACATATAGGTCTTCATCTTGATCATATATAGCCTTCCCTGATTTTACCAAAGGATTCCAAACTTTATCAATTGCTTCTGGCGTATTCCACTCACAATAATTATCAGATTTTTTCAAATTACTACTGGAAATTATCCTCTTTCCAAAAATTTCTCTACACTTTAGAAGAAGGCTGATCGAAATTCCTTTCCCCAAATAGTACTTACTACTGTCAGGATATAAGTCAACTACTTTTAAATCAGTTTCATTTTCCATCTCTAATAAAATGAGACTAAAAGAATCATCACTTTCCTTTGACTCTTCATACACTTCAAATACATAAGTAAAACCGTTATATGTCTCATTAAACATATAAGTACATCTAGAAGTAAATTGATAAGTCACATTATTTTTAGTACTTATAAAAATAAACTTTCTGGATTCATTAATCTCTAATATCATAGTGTACATTTTATTAAAAAATAAGATTATCAAACTGTTAACTAAACAAAAAAAATTAGAATTTAAGTTCCTCCATTAGTTTTACTGTCAAAATAACTTGACGCTGTTTTGCAAATTTATCAAATGATGAAAAATTTAAATCATTGGGAAAATAGTACTTTTTCTTATTAATTTTATTTGTAGAAACCCAATCTGCAAGTTGCTTTGCACCTTTTGACTTGTTTTCATTACCATCTAACATTTGGAGATTAATAATGGAATTAAAATACTCCGGATCTGTAAAGTATTCTCTATTAGAATCAGTCAATTGGATATTATTTAATTTTAGCTTTTTTTCATTGAAATTTGATATCGGATGACAATGATCAAGATTAAAATCTCCATCCTTATATTTTAAGTTAGGATAAAGTAATGCGAGTATGGGAAAAGCGTATCTATTTTCTTTCTGAGTATATAAAAGATTTTCTACAAACTCTTTATCGACGTTTATACTTTTATTGGTTTTAGAAAGCCTCTTTGCAATAGCGGCAGCAGGGAAAACTGCCGGAGACTTAGCAATTTCTTTTTTCAAAGTATCTCTGATAGCTTTTAATACACCTTCAGCTTGCCCGCCAAATATTTGATGTAGCAAAACAACATGAAGCCATTTTTTAATAATTGCTCTATCATCTTTATATGCAACTTTCTTATGAAAATCTTTTACTTTATCAGTTTTGTATAAATAATATATAATCGGAAGAACAGCATTTAATGATGTCAGTGTTTTTGGAGCATATCCAAAGTCTACAATAAGTTGAAAGACTTCTTTAATTGCTTTCCTAATATTTTCCCATTTACTTTCAAAATCTTTAGCATTCTTAATACTGAAATTGGTTACTCTAAATTTAATATCATCGTTGTACAAAATCAGATAGGTACGCAAAATCAAATCTTTGTTTACGGCAAAGCCGTATTCCTTTACAATTTCATCAACTAATCCATTAATTTCTTTGCGGGCATCTAGAATCATCCAACCTGAAATAGTTGTTGACATTACTAAATCCGAATAACTTAAGTTAATACCGCCTGAATTTATTCGTATAAAAATATCTAATGCTCTGGTAAAATCAGAACCTTTTTCAAGATAGTAGTGAATAAGTTTCTCAAGATGAACAATATCGTGAAGCCGACTCAATATCTCCTGAGCATCCTGATCTTCTATTTCGTGTTTCTTACAATAAGAATTCAGCTGTGCCATTCCGCGAATACCCAAAATATCTCCGACTTTGAACCATTTATTTCCATCTTCATTTTTTGCTTCTGAAGGTTTTAAAAACAAGAATTCATATTTTCTATCATCGTCACTATCGTTTAAGTCCTTGCTAGAATCCTTTTTATATTTAAGATTTAAATAAAGATATCTTGTAGGAATAGAGTGTTCATTATCTTTCCAAGCCAGATTATATTCGTGATAAGCATAAGAACCTTTCAACCCCAGATAAAGTGCAGTAAGGCGCTGCTGCCCGTCTAAAACGACTTCGAAGCTAGGAAGTTTTTTTGTATCAACTTCTTCTGATCTATTGAGGAATCTTTCTCTATATTTTTTTAAGATCCCATAAAATCGTTGGTTTTGTGTGTTATTACCTTCAACTCTCCAAAGCAACATTGAACCAATTGGATATTGTTGCATAAGTGAGTCAAATAACATCTCTATTTTTCCAGATGACCAAACAAAATCTCGTTGAATTGCAGGAAGTAAATATTGATTGTAATCTATTTTATCGATTGCATCTGCAATTGAAAGCGGAGGAAAAAATGACATAATTTATTTTTTAATTTTAATGTTTTTAGCTTTAAGAACTTTATGTTGATCACTTATAAAGGTCGAGATAACAAAGAGAATATCAATTACTACTCTTTTTATCAAACAAATATTTGCCTTCTTGTATTTCGAGATAGTCGATTACAAAATGCACAACTTTTCTGGCATCCTTCAGGACTTCTGGTGCTAGTCCAGGCACTTTAAATTGATTAATCTCTGAATTATAATTAATCATTTCACTATCAAAATTTTCAATCCCTTTTGGTTTACGTAATCTACAGTAAGGATTTATAATACTTAGATTTAAGGTTTCATTCAAGTTCCAGGAATTCTCAATATTTTTATTATAGAAATCTTTGTGCTTGTAATATAAGTTAGTTAAAATCACTAAGTCTACATTATTGTAATCAGCAGGGTCGCAAAAAGAACCATTAGTAAACAGACCTTCGGGGCCGTTAAGATAACCTACCCAGCTCTGCATATCCTCTCTATCACCACAGCATATTAATAAAATATTGATCTCATTTTCTTTTGATAAATCATTAAATTTTTCGTGCGCGTTAATCAGAAAATCTTTAAGATTATTATCCATACTTTTTAACTCAGAATGTTCTTTCAGAGATTTACCTTGCTTTATTAAACCTTCATCTATCGCATTGGAAAGTATTGACATTATGTCTAGCCTATTGTCAAGTCGACCATAAGTTTGATATTTGAAAGATTCTGTATTTTGTACCTTCTCTCTATTAGTAAAAGCCGCACATTTTACTTCAATATTGTATGTGAAATTGTTAGACTGAAATTTAACGTCTACATCTTTTTGATTTTTAGGGTTTACTTTAGCTTCGACCCTGAAACCATTTTTCTCACAAAAATAATTTGCAACTGCCAGCTCACAGGCACTTTGAATATAAGCTTTTTCGTCAAATTTTGCTTTTTTTAGCTGTAACTTATTTCCCCAGAGATCCTTGAAATCTCTATTGGATATAAACTGTTTAATTTTTGAAACAGATTCAATAAATTCATCAAAATAAATATTTCCGGAATTTTTTGCAATTTTAAGGTAATGACCATCCGGTACATTTAATTCATTAAATTCTTCTCTCATGAAGTGGCAATTAGTTTTGGATTTTAAGAAAATAACTTTTAGAATCACTGGGAAAGTGACTCTTAGATTTAGAGTGAATGACTTAGTTTGCTAAAGTCTCGCAAAGAAATATGCAAGATCAAAGATTTCAATTTCTTGTTTTTGATTATTAATATCATCAATATATATTCTCAAATCACCAACTCTTGTTAAAACACCTTCCATTTCTTTCTTATCGTCATACCAAGAAGTTGAATAAACTACATATAATTCTTTACCAACAACAGTTTCAAAATCAGCTTTTTTTACACTAAAGGGATCAAGAATATATTTATTAAAAATAAATAGAAAGTCAAATTCAAAGTACATATTATCGTAGAACCAATCTTTTACTGAGAGTCTAAGTTTATTACCATGCAAAGAATGATCTATAATATGTTCGTACCCAAAACGATATTCTTTTGGCTTTGGAGCATTAATCCTTAAAAGAACGACTGACTTTTCTTGGAAAATGATTCTGAATGGGCTTTTCTCTACTTGCTTTATAGAATCATGTTTCTTGATAACTGAGCAAAAACAATTGAAATCCTGATCAATTTTTAAATTATTTCTTCTCAAGAATTCAATAATGGAATGTTGCATAACGTAAATTATTAGTTTTTTATAAATTTACAAAAAAAGCCTGAATAGATATTCAGACTTTAGAATGTTTTAAACAGAGTTATGTTTTAGGTGTAGAAGGCTTACTACTTCCTCCACTTGAAGTTTTAGCAGGATTGTTTCCCCTATTTCCTCCAGAAGGATTTCCTGTTTTACTTGGCCAGTTTTTGTTTGAATTACTCATTATTTTAATTTGTTTTAGTGCCTACTACTTTTAACGTCGATGTTGGGCTAGTTTTGACATGATCATGTAATCGAAATACGTGCCAAATGTTAAAAAAAGTTAAAATAAGAAATTATTTTAGGAGCTATCCATTATAATCAAAATCAGCCAATGGATGTTTTACTCTTTCAGCGGTCGGAATTAGAGAATTGAATCTTATTATAACTTTAATTACCTGCTCAATTAGAAGAAGTTGTTCTTTACCAGTAATATTATTAGGTTGGTTTTGAATCAATTCTAATTTAACTTTTGACTTATTTATTACGGAAGTGTTATCTTCAATTTCTAAACTATGATTCGGCTTAGTGTGAATTCCAAAATTGTGCATTGTATTTCGCAAATAGAAAAAATAGATAATCACATCTCTTTCATAAGCTGTAATACCTGCAAAAAAGGAAATCATACTTAATAACTTTTCAAAAGTCTCCTTTATAGAAGTTTTATTAATTGTATTAGCCCTTGCCTCAAAGTGCTTTGCTATAGCTCTAAAGTTGGTTTCAATGGAAATAAACAGAGCATTATAAAAGGCATCTTTAATGAATCCATTAAAATTATGATCTAGATCAACCAGATCATTTTCTACAAATCCTTCCCAAATATTTTCTTGAAGATATTTAATATCACTTAAGTGTGTCGATAATTTAAGAGCAATCAGGTAATTTTGAATGCTTGATGCAATAGCATCCATTGTTATGTTTCTAACATCTTCCAGATCACCGTGATTATTATTAGAAGATGCAAAATTTAGTAATTTCGATACTAGTTCAATCTTTTCGTCAAATTCCATAGATAGTTTTTTAATTTTTATATTTTATTTATTTCAATCCGCTTTACTTCAAATACGAAAGTTATCTGAGTTTTTTGTCTACTAAAGCAAGATATTTCATTCCTGATTGGTCAAAGACATTTTCCGTTTTTTCAATTTTCATCGCGGAATATACAGCATTTGCAAATCCTGGTAATCCCCAAAGCATAGATTTTAAATCTCCGGTGGCTACAATTCCTTGCGTGGCACCAATAATCCCACATACTGATCCGAAAATAATATTTCCTATTTGACTCTCTCCCATTTTTGCGGTTAGCTCACCTTTTCTAATCACCAATTCTCTGATCTTTTCGTTAAATAAATCTGTCCCCTCTATTACTGTGGGATCAAGCACAAGTAATTCAACTCTGCTTGTAAAAGCATCTAACAGATCACCATGCTTCTCCTTGAAGCGCAACATTTTATCTAACTTTATATTTTGTGGAAATGGGATCAAACTTTCTAAAATCGTCTGCCTTTTTTTTTGGTTTTTTAGATTTTTAATACTGTAAAACCTTGACCTTAAATTATCAGTCATAGGAATTCTGTTCGTCTTAGCTCCAATTATGGTAGCTACGAACTTCATTAATTGATCTGCCGTTTTTGTTTCCACTGCATACCAATTTCCCTCTGCTCTACTGGCAAGCCCTAAATTTTCAAGACTATAGAAGACATTATCATCAAACTTATCAGCGTGTATTCTGGCAGAAGAAAACTTCTGAGAATGCACTAAATTCCTTTGACTATTATAGAATCGATTTTGTGCTTTTTCAAGTGAATTTTTATTCTTCTCAATCTCGGTAACGAAAGGTTTTGTTACTTCCCAAGGTTCATCAAATATCTCAATAGGATTTATAGGAACTATCAGAGACATTCTAACAAGCTCCATCATAAACGGGTCATAATTCCGTTCTGGTTGCCAAAGATATTCCTGAGGTACAATCGCAGCAATATCCTTGTAATAAAGAAGAGTTCTTATAGTCCAGTCATTATCCGGTACATTGATATAAGGGTAATATAAAATATCACTCATAGTAATTAGTTTTTAGTTTTTAGTTTTTACAATAATTTGGTTATTCTTTATCTAAGTCATTTCTTTTTTTAACCTGTTCGTCATGATGGTCATTAATTATGGCAAATAAATCTTTCATATTCCAAAGGTTTGTAAACATAAAAGTGGAATTATTAAATCCAGAATTAAAGCGGTTATAGATTCCCTCCGCAATATCAGAAAGTTGCTTTATTTCAGCGAGGCTTTCAACTTCTATCTCACCAAGTTTATCAGGATCGAAGTGAGCATAATAAGAGTCTCGTCTTGCTTTAATTTTCTCAACCAAAAACTCCGCCTGATTAATCTCTTCTCTGGAAATAGCAATAGCATTTTTAATATCTGCTTTATGTTTAAACAGATAGTCATATTCACCTTCACTACCATTTTCAGAAAGCTTACGATTTTTAGTCAGCATCTCTTTGAGTTCTTCGTCAAAATCGCTGTTTTCTAACTTATTCATCAATTTTTTCAGGCTGCGTTTTTCATCCTGAACAAACAGTTTAGACAATGTTAGTGTTGCAAAGGAATAAGCTAGTGCTACATAATGCCCTAAAAAATAACTAAAAGGAGCAATTTTTTCTCTGCTTTCATTATTTTGCTCAATAATCTCGTCAATATTTGAAGTGCAGATAACTAGATCACGAATCATAATTTGGAAATACTGCATAAAGCTATTCAGCTCATCTTTTGTAAAAATATTTTTCATTAAACTAATATAAAAAATTGTTTTTAGTTGTTTCTCCAAACATTTACATCCGTGTAGACAAGCTTTTTCAGCTCATTAAATCGAGTATCATCCAGATCTTTTCCGCAAATGACTTCATGCAAGACCCCCGCGTAATCTTTAATTTCTTGGTTAACAATTTTTGCAACTGTTTCCAGTTGATCTTCTGTAAGATTTATATTTTTATTTTATTATTATCTAGGTTGATAATCTTTAAGGTTTAGTTATAGATTTGTTACAGTATTAAAGAATTTTTTTACAATTTTAGTCCAGCTGCAATACCTAATCCAAAGAATCTTTTTCCTTGATATGCCCAAGCATCTGCATTACTTCCTGTCATAAAATCATATCCATAACTAAAAATAATTCCTATATCATTTCTTGCAATCGTTAAACCTGCTGAAGGAGAAAGAACAAGATTACTTGGATTATAAGTAGTAACAACTTTTTTCTTCAGCGGTTCTTTTCCCAAGCTTGCTGATGAGAATCCGAATGAAGCTCCGGGAGTTACCGACCAGCTGGTACTTGACCTGTGTGAAAAAGTTGTCCAACCCCATGAATATCCAACAGAAAAACCCAAATTAATATTCCCAGTTACGACATTAGCAGAGTACTGATTATTATTATAGTCGACAACTGAAGGTCTAACTTTTAC
The DNA here is from genome assembly GCF_037149975.1 of Chryseobacterium sp. VD8. Classification (NCBI taxonomy): domain Bacteria; kingdom Pseudomonadati; phylum Bacteroidota; class Flavobacteriia; order Flavobacteriales; family Weeksellaceae; genus Chryseobacterium; species Chryseobacterium sp. VD8. Next base: position 17,337 of record NZ_JBBCQL010000006.1, read on the forward strand.
ACCTATAGCGTTAATTCCGACAATAACGGTCTGGTAATGCAGAGTAATGCTTCTTGTAGGATCGCCCACTTTATCTCTACTCAATTTCACAAGTTTAAGTTTATTAGGAGTAGCTGCATTAATAATTCTTTCCTGACCGTAACAGGGATCTACTGCGCCTTTAGCATCAGAGCCTCCTTTATCATGCTCTATTTGCCAAGGGTCAATAAATAATTCTCCATCCTTATTGGTTACTAAACATTTAAAAGATTTATTTAAGGCAGGACAAAAACTGTAATTAGTCGTAGTACCGTCAGTAATCACATACCCTTGATCATTTAAATCTTTCAATTTTTCTTTAGAAATGTGATAACGAAATTTGAGTCTGTAGCTGCTAGTTTGTGAATGTAAAAAAGTGATCATGCTGAAAAGCATAAACAATCCCAGAATAATTGTTTTCATGTTTTATTAGTTTTTTGGTTATGAGGTAAATATACAAATATAAGTTCTCAAAATAGAGAAATTTTCATATCCAAATTACGAACTAACTTAATGTTATTAAAATTAAAATATTTCTACTTTTAAACTAATAAATTACAAATACAAAACAATTTTAAAACGAAATAAACATGAACAGACAAAGATTAATCCGAAAATTAAGAATTATTAATCATAAGTTGAATAAAAAATACATTCCAGTAGAGGATAAGCCGTTTGTGAAAATTGCCGAATTAACAGCTATATTGCCTGCACTTGGATTATTTTATTTGTGGCATTATTTTGATTTATTAGGAATTAGCTACTATCGATATTTCAATCTGTCGGACGCAATTGCTGTACTATATGAAAACCTAATGTTAATGATTTTAATTGGAGTGTTATTCTCACCAGGAATCGTCTGTTTGTTGCTGACTGACTTAAAGTCAAGAAGCAAAGGTTTATCAATAATTACATTAATTGTAATTATCGTATTATTAATTTGTGGTTTCGGTGTACTAATCAATATGTACAAATTTGCTACGCCAGTAAATATTGTTTTTATAACAATTATCACTATTTCCAGCTATGTTTACTTTTTTGAAAGTCGAAATCTTGGATTTTGGATGCATTTAGCATTCGCATTTATCTATATGTACGCAACCGCTGCACAGGAAGCAAAGTATATATTAAAAGAAAAACCAAAATTTACAATATACTTAAAGCAACACTCGGAGCAACCAATTCTTACGGAGGAAAGTAGTACAAGGTTCTATCTTTATAAGACTTCTAATTACTATTTTATAAAAGATGAAAAAGAAAATAAAATATTTGGATATTCAATATCAACTCAGGAAGAAACAGTTGTTGTACCACTAACCAGATAGTATTAATGTAATTGTCAGTCCTTCGGATTTTTTTGATCCACTTAAGACTTTGCTCCATGAAGTATTCTTAATATATTTGTGGTAAACAAAAAATAAAAAAAGTATAAGAATAAATAAATCTTAAATACATATAAAAACATTGCGTTAAGCAGTTATTTTCTAAACTCAAATACTGGTACTATAAGAATTCTAAGAAAATGTAACTGCAAGATTCGCCCTTCTGGGGCGTGTTTTGCTGCATTTCTTAGAGGGATTATACCAGTATCCTGAGTTTAGAGTGTCAGTTAATTCACGCTCTTTTTTTATGCCCAAAAACTACAACCAAAAACTAAAAATATAATGAAAATCCCTGAAGTAATATTGGACGGAATCACCGTAATACTACGGTATCAATTTAAAATGACATCCAGTAATATTGCAATAAAAAAACAAAACACAAATTATGCGAAACAGTACAATTTCTATTATACTGCTGTATTTTAGTACAGGATTATCCGCTCAGATTCCAAATCTGCCGACAGGACCAAGTGCATCGACTTCCCCAATTCAAAATTATTCTGAAATATCTTTCAGAAACAATTCTACGTCAAAAAATACGGTATCCATTCCCTCAGTTAATAATTCTTCAAGAAAGTCAGAAATTGAAAGAAGAAACTGGGAAATGCAGCAAAACGATTTTAAAATCGTAGAGAAAGAAAATCGAGAGAAAGAGCAAAAACAGTTTGAACAAAAAGTAAATAATCTAGAAATTTCCGGTTATAATCTGCCATCACTATCAGCTAATTCAGGAACTAACTTCTATTATGATGCCTTGTCTCAACTTAATAATTTAGATCAAAGCAATTATTCATTAGCTGAAGCGAATTTCATTGTTGAAAATGCTTATTCTGAAAGGAAGCTACACTATTCTAATTTCAAAGCCAACATTTCAAAAATAGCTTCTCAGGTTTTGCAAAAAATGAAATCCGGAAAGGTGACCCCAGTCGATAATACTCTGAAAAACATTGCTTTGTTTAAGCATTTCTCAAAGAATTACAAATATGATTTTGATGATTTTATGGGAAAGAAAGAATGGAACAAAATGTTTGTTTCCAAATTACTAAAAACAGGAAAAGGACAATGTCACTCAATGCCTCTACTTTATTTGATGGTAGCAGAATCAATCGGGGCAGATGCTTCATTGGCTATGGCTCCCAATCATACGTATATCCGTTTCAAAGACGATGATAATCAATGGCAGAATATAGAATTGACTAATGGAATCCTTAGTACAAATGCTATGATTTTAGAATCCGGTTACATTGGCTCCGAAGCCTTACTGAATGATGTCTATATGAATAGTTTAAGTAAAAAACAGCTTATGTCATTGTTATATGCAGACTTAGCCAATGGCTATATTCATAAGTACGGAATGGATGAATTTGTCGGAAAAGCATTGGATAAATCTCTTGAACTTTATCCCAATAATATGTATGCTAATTTACTTAAATCAATGTATCAGCAGGCGCGATTTGAATATGTAGCAGCAGAATTAGGAATTCAAAATGTAGAAAATCCTGCAGAACTTGAAAATATAAAATATTTCCCGAAAGGTCTGGAACTTTTAAAAGAAACAAAGATGCAGTTCAACAATATCGACCAGCTCGGATTCAAATTTATGCCAGATGGAGCTTATTCAGAATGGTTGAGCAATATGAACCGTGAAGCCAACAAACAAAGGAGCGAAGAGCTTGCCGAGAAAATTCGTCTTACCAATTTAGAAAAACAGAGAAAAAAGAAGGAAGAAGAACAAAAGAAATTGGAGGAAGAGCGTAGAAAAGCAAAAGAGAAAAAAAGAGAGGAGGAAAAAAATAAACCTAAACCTCTTCTAACATAAAAACATCAAGATGAAAAATCAATATTTTAGAAAATCAATGCAATTTGCTTTGCTTGTAATAGTCTCAATGGTTATTACTGTCAAAGCTCAGCGTAATCAATTTTACGAGGAGGCCTATGCACACATTGACAATATGCTAAGTGGCAAGGAAAAGTATAGTTTTAAGAAAGCTGTCTTAAGTGTTGAGCAGTCTTATTACCAGGGAAAGATTGACACGATAGCGATTAATAATGAACTCAAATTCCTGAAATCATTTGCAGAGCAAATAGTTAAAAGCAGAGAACTGACCTATCAGGGAAATGATAAAGATAAAGTCAGCAAATATGCGGCTCTTTACTCGATCATCTGCCAACCGATACCAGTGATTGTGAAAGACTCTACCATTCAATACAAACCTTTCTCTTACGATTTTACCGACGTCTTTGGTCACGATGATTTACCCAATCTCTTTGTTTCCAAATTACTTGCAACAAAAAAAGGAAATTGCAACTCGATGCCCTATTTGTACAAAATCCTTGCTGAAGAATTGGGAGTTGATGCCAATCTGGCTTTAGCCCCTAATCACGTCTACATCAAGCATAATGTAAAGTCTTTAGGATGGTTTAATACCGAATTGACGAGTGGAATTTTCCCTGAAGATGGTTGGTTAATGGCATCTGGATATATCCATCTGGACGCCATCAGAAACGGTATGTTTATGAAAGCTTTGGATAACAAAGAAAGTTTAGCATTATGCCTATTTGATCTAGCACAAGCTTACAACAGAAGCTTTCCTTCCAACGATGGCGAATTTCTCCTAAAAGTCCTCAATAAAGCTCTCGAAGTTTATCCAAATTTCGCAAAAGCACGCATTCTAAAAGCTGAAACGTATAAAGCCAGATTTCAAAAATTAATGGATAGACAAGATCTAAAGAGTGGGTCTTCAAATAATATCAAACTGGCTTTAGAAAATCCGAAAGCAAAAGAAATATATGATCTGATGGTTCAGGAATACAGTACGCTTTACAAGCTTGGTTACAGACCAATGCCTGAAGGAATGTATTTGGATTGGCTTGTATCTCTGAAAACAGAAAGAAATAAATATGAAAATAAAAAATTAAAAAACAACTTCAAATAACCACGAAAATGAAAAAACTATTTTATGTATTCTTTTTGATAATCGCAGTTTTTCTCAATGCTCAAGTAGAAAAGAATGTTTCAAACAATCCTGAAAAGATTTACGTAAATCCCGTAAAACTTACCAAAGAAGAAAGATTGCGTCCTTATATGGACGAAGTTCTAAAAACGAGGGATACTTTAACACCAGCCGAAGCAGAGCGGAGAAGACAAAACATTGAAGCAGGAAATCCTTTTAAGAAATATGGCTTCTATCCTAAAATTGCTACATTAAGCAAAGGTAAATATTTAGAAGCTCACGACTTAGACAGTATTGTAAGCATTGGATCAGTCCGTTACAATGCAAGAACCAATGAAATTGTTGAATTATTAGATATCAACATAGAAAATGCTGACTCACAACCATATCTTGATACTGCAGGTCGCTGGTTTTCTCCTGATCCACTAAGCGAAGAATACAGACGTTGGTCACCATATAACTACGCAATGAACAATCCATTGCGATTTATTGATCCGGATGGAAGGTCTACCGAAGATGCAGTTGAAGAATCAGAACAATGTTGTCTTTTTGGTATAAGTGGATTAGTGAGATTTATGCCAATCTTTGAAGGTGGCTCAAATGTGAGGCCTAATCCTGTTGTTGAAACAATGACAAAAACTAGTGAAGCAACTACAAAATCTCAGGAACATTTTAACAGAGGTAGGCAGATGGAACCAGAGCAAATAAACAGAATGAATGAAGAAGGACAAAATGTTACAAAGAATACTAAAAATTTTGAAGCAACAGATTCGAAAACAGGTAAAACAGGAGGAACGAGACCTGATGGATTCACCAAAGAAGGAAATCCTGTGGAAATAAAAAATGTAAAAAATCAATCTCTTACAAGACAATTAAGATTTCAGGACAATTTAGTTGATGGAAAAAGGCTAATTTTGAGGATAAACAAGGATGCAAATTTATCAAATCCTTTAAAAGATTCAGGGATTGAAATTCAACCTTATAACCTAACAGGACCAGCTCCTGCAAAAACAGATAACATTAGAGTAAATAACAACCCAGCTCCAAAAATTAAACCTGTCCCAGTAAAAAAAGATCCTTGTGCAGGAATACCAGGTTGTATTTAATTAAAATATTATGGAAGACAAATATATTACAGGCATAAAACAAGTTGTCAAAACTGCTCAAGCATTTTTAAATGAATTTAAAGAGTTTGCTCCATTTGGTTTAATATTTAAAAATAATGAATGGATTGATCTTGGCGCATATGACGAAAACCTTACATCGGATCAAATGAAAAATTTTTTAATTAGTACTATTATAGAAGATTTTAATGAGGGTAACACTGAGTTTGGAGCAGTTTGCGTAGATGCTAAAATTAAAGAAATCGGCGATGTTATTATTATTTACAATACATCAAATGGTAAGGATTGGTTTGAATTAGTTTATAAGTATTATCTCGAAGGAAAGTCGGTTAAAATTATCGAAGAAAATATCGAGTATTAATCCCAATGACATTATTGAAAATGTCTTATAATATTTTTGACTAAAAGATTGGAAATAAGCAGAACAGAAATAGAAGAGAAATTTTTACAACATTCAGTTCAACACGGAGTACTTTATGTAAACGGAGATTATAAAAAAGCAAATAAACTTCACAAAGAATTACATAACCTTTACAACCATGCAAAGGAGCAACGTGAAGAAGAGCTTTTTAGTGAAATGTTGGATAATCCTGACGAATATGTAAAATTGTGGGCGGCCATTTTTACTTTAAAATCAAAACCTGATATAGCTGAGAACATCCTAAAAAAATTATCTACAAATTCGAAAGTAAAAATGACAGCCTCTGCGACTCTTCATTTGTGGAAAGAAGGAAAATTAGAACTATTATTATGAGATTATGAAGAAAATAGTAGACATTGAAACTGCATTAAAAATGTTTGAGGAGGCTTCAATTATTCAAGTAGAATCTACAGAAAATGGTAATTTTAAAGTAGGAAATAAAAATTACGAGAAGGTAATGAATGCAGCTTCATTTCTTAAAAACCAAAATTCAATAGAAAGTTTATTTCAGTTTTTAAACCATCAGCATAAAGGTCCGCGATTATGGTCTGCCTGTTATATCTTACATCTTGATGAAAAGAAAGCGGTCAAAGTTTTAAAAGAAATAATAAAGCAATCGGGAATAATTGGTTCAACAGCTGAAATTACTTTAGACGAGTGGAAAAAAGGAAATCTAACATTTATATAAAATAATTATAGAATCTCAAAAAGAATGGATACTCAAGATTATTTACAAGACCAATTGAAAATTTGTGAAAAGAATTCTCAAATTTCTGATGTAGTAGAGTTAAATACCGTAATTGCATTGGGTCGAAATTTTAATCCCAACATTCAAATAAATGGACTTAGACATCCCCGAACAAAAGGTTTAACTGGTTGGTATATTTGGTCAGGTGAGTTTTCTTATGCAGATGATTTTTTTCAGCCTTCTCACGCCTATCATTTGTTGGAAGATGCTTCTTTTATAATTCAATATCTCGGGCTTCCGGCTGGTAATCGTTTTTTAATAGATAGTAACGGCTACGAGGATATTTGGTATGATGAAAGTTTGTTGGATGTATAATCTTATAACTTTTAATTAATTTCAATCATCAACAATAAAATAACTATGAAAACAAAACTTCTTTTCTTGCTACTAATACAAATTATATTTGTTAGCTGTCAAAAAAAGGTTACTGATTTTAAGCTCGTAAGCTATGATATAAAATCAAACAACGAACTGTCCATTAGTGCTTATACCACTTTGGACAAAGATGGAGTTCTAAATGTTTATCTTGATAGAGAAAGAGATAAAGTATATTATCAATATAAATTAAGCCAGAGTGAACTTGATGAAATCAATAGCTTATCAGATAAAAATTTGGATAAATATGTAATAAAAAAAGCGCTGGATGCAAATCAAGGTTATGCAGGCAGTAGAAATTACTTAAGTTTTAAGGTAAATGGAAAGGAAGACAAAATATGTTTTATTTTACCTTTTATGGATTCTGATTTTAAGAAGGTAATAGATTCGCTGGAAGACAAAATTTATTTGCAGGACGAATCTCAAAGAACTGAAGCATCTCCTATAGATTTCAAAAAAGTAGAAAAAGAAATCATTACACAGAACCAAATTGATAATTATCTTCCAAGCAAGTCATTACCACCTCCTCCGATGCGATAAATTTCATATATTTACAAAAAGCATAAATATGAAAGCAATAAAAATCTACAGTATTGTAGCAACATTGGTAATAGTTGGACTTTCAGTCTGGGTTTACTCAACTAAAAAAGAATTAAAAGAAACAGAAGAAGTTCTTGATCAATGCTCTGATCGGTATTATCAGGAAATTAATAAGTAAAAGAAATCCTAACAAATTAGTTAGGATTTTTTTATTCGTCAATCTTATATTTATTAATATCGAAATCAAAGTCAAAAAGTTCTTTTGGGGTAATACCAAAAGCTGATGACATTTTCAACATCGTTTCTATAGTTGGATTGCCCTTTCCATTTTCAAATTTATTGTAATTGCTTGAATCGAAATTTGAATTCTGCGCAACCTCATCCATTGAGTTATATTTTGTAGCTCGAATCTTTTTCAAATTTTCTGAAAACTCAAGCATAAATAATCTTAAGACTTCTTTGCTATCCATAAATAATGTATTTATGGGCAATTTTGGATTTTTGATTTGAAAATTCGTGGTAATATATTACCATACAATAAATAAAATTACTATATTTGTAAAATAAGTTACAGAATATGTAATTTTGCGATACTTCAAAGAATAATAGAAGCTATTGCTTAGAATCTCAATTCGAAAACTGGTAATTTTAGTATACGAGACGATAAGCAGGAAGCTCACGACCTAGGCGTGGGCTCTCTTATCTGTATACAAGGTATACCAGTACCCCGAATTGGATAATGTAGAGTTCCACGCCGTCTTTTTCCAATGCTGTTCGCTTTTCTACTTCTAAGCACCTTCCAAAAATAGTATCAGATTATATGATACAATGAGGTGTACAACTCATTGCGGCTTTTAAAGCTTTCTCGGGACACAATTTCATTCATATTAAATGGCTTTTAGGTGCCTTGCGGTTAACTAACGACTATCCCCTATCCAAAAGGCACTAAGAAAGTTTTGTTTTCAAATACCTGAATCCAGAAGTAATAATAACTAAAAAATGAAATAAAAAATAATCCTTATAAATAAGAAAGCCCTTCCCTATTCAGTTTGCAGACTTCAGGAAAGAGCTAGGTTTATCAAGGAGTTTAATCAAAAAACCCATACAAAACTATGAAAAAATCCTATTCTAAAATAGGAAGCATTGGTATTGTCTTTTTGTTAACTGCATTATGCAGTAATGCAAAAGCACAAACCAAGACAGTGACCGGAACAGTTACTGTCGGCGAGAATCAGACACCACTTTCTGGAGTCAATGTATCTCAGGAAGGCAGTGATCAAGTTACACAGACCAATTCGAAAGGATTTTACATCTTACAAATAAACGGTGAAAATCCCATCATAATTTTCCGACATCCTGAGTATGCAGAAAAAAGAATTACCGTAAATGGTAAAGCTGTTATTAATCTTTCATTAGATCAGAAAGTACAGGGCATTGAAGAAGTTGTTGTCAATGCCGGATATTATAATGTAAAAGAGAAAGAAAGTACCGGTAGTATTGCAAAAGTTTCAGCGAAGGATATAGAAAATCAGCCTGTGACTAATGTTCTATCTAGTGTTCAGGGACGACTTGCGGGTGTTACTATCACTCAAAATTCAGGAGTTCCCGGAGGTGGTTATGATATTCAAATAAGAGGTAGAAACAGTTTAAGAAACAAGGACAACAGCACAATTGATGGAAATCAGCCACTTTATGTGATCGATGGTGTTCCGATGGGTGGAGAAATGACATCACTCTATTCGACTGTTATTCTACCCGGAAGAAGTCTTAATCCTCTCAACAGCATCAATCCAAACGACATTGAAAAAATTGAAATTTTAAAAGATGCTGATGCAACAGCAATATATGGCTCCCGTGGTGCTAATGGTGTTGTTTTGGTAACTACTAAAAGAGGAAAGTCAAAACGACTGAATTTAAATTTTAATACATCCTATGGATTAAGTACAGTGATTTCTAATCTCAATTTGATTAATACATCAGAATATTTATCTATGAGAAAAAAAGCATTTGAAAATGATGGAATCAGTACTTATCCTGCAACGGCTTATGATATCAATGGAACTTGGAATCAAGATAGATATACAAACTGGCCGGATAAATTAGTTGGGAACACAGCAGCTTTGTCAAACACACAATTATCATTAAATGGCGGTGGAGAAACAACCAATTTTTTATTGAGCCTTTCAAATAATGAGCAGACCACTGTTTTTGGGGAAGACTTTAAATACAAAAGCAAAAACATTTCCAGCCATATCTCGCATCGATCTGCAGACAATAAATTTCAGATGAATATTGCCAATAGTTTTTCAATTCAGAAAAACAATGTCATTAGAACAGATATTACGAGGCAGGCGTACAATTTAGTTCCAAATGCACCTGAGCTTTACAATTCTGAAGGTGGATTAAACTGGCAGAATAATACATTTGCCAATCCTGTGGCAGCCTACAATAGCACCTATACAAATGAAAACAAGCAATTTCTTAATAGTATTACAACACAGTATGAGGTTTATAAAAACTTATTGCTAAAGCTTAATGGTGGATTTAACTACCAGACATTTGAAGAACTTTCGTTACAGCCCAATACAATTTATAATCCGGCTTATGCTGCGGGTCAGTCAAGCGCAACTTCGACAGCATCTAAGAATAATCAGGACAGATTTTCTTTCATCATTGAACCACAAATTAACTGGAATTACCAATCTGAACATCATAAAATCGATGCTTTGGCGGGAGGAACATTTCAAAGAGAGACAAACGAACAAGGGTCAATTGTAGGTGTAGGCTTTGAAAGTAATGCTTTTATAACAAATATCGGTGCTGCAAGAACAAAAACAGTTTCAGACCAAATCACAAATGAATACAGATACGCCGCATTTTTTGGGAGGCTTAATTATCAATATTTAAATAAATATATAATTAATCTGACTGGCAGACGTGATGGAAGCAGTCGCTTTGGTCCAAATAAAAAGTTTGCCAATTTTGCAGCAGTTGGAGGAGCTTGGTTATTTAAAAAAGAAAAATTTGCCGAAAATCTAGAATGGTTAAGTTTTGGAAAGCTTCGCGGAAGTTATGGTACTGCAGGTAGTGACAACATTGGAGACTATCAATATTTAGATACTTATACTGTCTCATCATCATATATCTATAATTCAGTTACAGGATTGATTCCGTCAAGACTCTATAATGGTAACTATAGTTGGGAAAAAACTAAAAAGCTAGAAGTTGCTTTAGAACTTGGGCTCTTCAAAGACCATATTAATATTACGACAGCTTGGTATAGAAATCTTTCTTCAAATCAATTGGTGGGCTACCAGCTGCCTTCAATCACTGGCTTTACAAGTGTATTGGCAAATCTTGATGCTACGGTCGAAAACAAAGGATGGGAATTTGAGTTGGCAGCTCAGCCACTAAAAACAGGGTCTCTTAAATGGGATACTAATTTCAACATTAGTTTTCCAACAAACAAATTAGTTTCATTTCCGGGACTGGAAGGTTCAACGTATGCCAATCAATTTATCATTGGGCAATCTACTTCAATTATCAAATTGTATCAACTTGAAGGTATCGATCCTAAAACAGGAAAATACAGTTTTACTGATTTCAATGGAGATGGAAAGATATCTTCACCTGAAGATAACAAAGTTGCTCAGGACATAAGTGTAAAGTTCTTCGGTGGGTGGTCGAACAGTTTCAGATATAAAAATTGGGACGTTTCATTTTTGTTTCAGTTCGTTAAGCAAAAAAACAGAAATTACAACAGTATTATAACTGTTCCTGGCAGTATGAATAATCAGCCAGTCGAAGTTTTAGATGTCTGGTCAACGGACAACCCTACTGGTACATATATGCCATATACTTCCGGAGTAAACACGCTCCACACATTTTTTCAAAACAGTACAGCATCAGTGTCGGACGCATCATTTATCAGATTAAAAAATGTACAATTGGGATATCAGATTCCATTAAAAAACAGCGTCTTCAGAAATGTCAAAATATACATTCAAGGACAAAATCTTCTCACGGTAACCAAATATTTTGGTGTTGATCCTGAGTTTTTAGCACTGGGCTATCTGCCACCTCTGAAAACATACTCTTTTGGGTTACAGTTCAATCTTTAAAAAATTTGAAATGAAAACAATTACAAACATTACTATATTATTATTCTCACTATTACTACTCAATCTGATTTCTTGTGAAGAGATGCTGGAAGTTGATGTACCGGAAAATCAAATTGATAAAAACAATGTTTTTCAGGACACTCAAACAGCAAATTCCGCATTATCGGCATTATATTCGAGTTTACGAGATAATTCTCTACTGGCAGGTGATAAGATGGGATTATTTTTGAGCAATTATACAGATGATCTCACTTGTTATGCAACTACCGCAACAAATGGAATCTATGAAATTTCACAAAATCAACTCATTTCCAGCAATGCTGCAGTTTATTCACTGTGGTCAAATACATATCAACAAATCTATTTCTCCAATTCTATCTTAGAAGGTCTTGAAAAATCATCAGGAATTTCAAACACAGACAAAAGAAGAATGAAAGGTGAAGCATTACTGATACGCTGTATTTTATATTTCTATTTACAGCAAATATATGGAGATATTCCTTATTTAACTACAACTGATTACACTGCTAACAACACCTCATCAAAATTGAGTTCTGATGATGTTCTTGTTCGACTTGAAAACGATTTGAACGAATGTTATATATTATTAGCAGACGAATACAGTAACTCCGAAAGAATTTTTGTCAATCGTAAAGTTGCAGAACTGATGATGGCAAAGGTATATTTTGCAGAGCAGAGACCAGCCGATGCGGAAGCTAAATTAAAATCAATAGCTCAAAGTTCTCTTTATACTTTCGAAACTGACATTGCTAAAGTCTTTCAAAAGTCAGGAAAACATATTTTGTGGCAATTAAAACCTAAAAATTCAGGAGATGCAACAAAAGAGGCAAGTTTATATTATTTCACAGGTGCAGCACCTTCGAGCTACGCACTATCGACATCTCTTATGTCCTCCTTTGCATCATCGGATTTCAGAAAATCGAACTGGATGGCAGTAATTACTGTGGGCGCAAACACTTGGTATAGAGCCGATAAATATAAAAATCGCTCAAATAATACCACAGAGTACTCCATTGTTTTCAGGCTTGAAGAAGTTTACCTACTATTATCCGAAAGCTTGGCAAAACAAAACAAACTCAATGAAGCACTGCTATATTTAAATGCTACAAGACAACGTGCTGGACTTTCGGCGGTAACTTCAGGCATTTCACAGTCTGATTTAATTACTGAAATCGCAAGTGAGAACCGTAGAGAATTCTTTACAGAGATGGGGCATCGTTTCTTTGATCTCAAAAGGAATAACAATTTAAATTCTCTTATTTCCTCAAAACCTAATTGGCAGACTAATCATCAACTGTGGCCAATTCCTCAAAAAGATCTTGAACTAAATTCAAATTTAAATCCCCAAAATCCAGGTTACTAATGAGATCATTTAAAAATATAATAATTTTACTGTTACTTGTAGGGATTTCTTTTTGTCAAGGTCAAACGTTGAGAGGCACATTAGAAAAAAAAATGGCTCAGCAATATCGAATAAAAATTCTTGCGATGTCTCCAAAGGGAAACTGGGTTATAGCAGGAAAACATTATGATATTAACAAAGATACTATTGAAATTTTTTCAACAAAGAATAAAATTCAAAAACCTCATCTGTTAACGAAAACCTTAGATATTCCAATTTTTTTACAAGAAGAAGCTGTGGTAGCATTGGCAAAAGATAAAGCTGTCTTAGTTAGTCTGAATGATAGAAGACAGAAGGTTTTTGACAATATTAAAAGAGTTTTTGCGTCTTCAGACACAGGAACTTTTGCATTACTAAACACTGCCGATAAATTGTCTGTCTATAATAACAAAGGGGCATCATACTACGAAATAGATAGTGTAGTCAATATTACGAAAGATAATGTAAGTAAAATTTTTGTCGTAAGAAAGGGTGAAAATAAATACGAAATCTACGACACTTCTTCCCAAAATAAAAAAAAGATCTACGAGAGCCCTGTGCTTATCAAGAGAATTGAAATAAGTGATTCAAAGAAAACACTTTATATAATTGAACAAAACAGTACTGATAAAACGGAAAGTTTAGTTTTATTAGATATCAAATCTGGCAATATCTCAAAACCAATTTTACAAGATATAGATACTGGAGATTACATTGTAGTTAGTGAAATGAATGAAGAAGGAAAGTATTTTGTAAATGGCCAAACGAAGATACCAAAAAACAAAAATGTCGAAATATGGTATGGAAATGATGGTGATTTAAGCAAGCATGACACTGGTTTTGATCCAATTGACAAATATTGGATAATTACAAACAATAATCATGTAAGCGCAATTGATAATAAAGATTCGAAAAAGATTTTTTTATCTGGCAGTGATAAATATCTTTTCGCTTTTAAAAGAGGAAAACTTCAAAATTATACAGTAGATAATCAAAATATTGATTTACAGATTTTAGATACTCAGAATAATACAGCCAAACCCTTTGATATTGTAAAAAGTGCATATTTCACTCTATCCAAAGATGGAGAATTTAGTATTTACAGAGACTTGCAGGATAAATGGGTGTTATGTAATCTTTCTACGATGAAAAAAGGATATATTCAAGATCACAGTCTGCAAAATCCTGTTTTTAGTAAAGACGCGTCATTAATTTACTTTGATTCTCAAAAAGGTATTTTCGTTTATAATATTCAGAAGGATAGACTGATCAAAATTAGCGAAAATCTAAGTAAAAAAGTTAAAATTTTGAATAAAGAGAGTCTACCATTAATTGGGAGCTATTTCAAGATTTACAGATCGTACCTAAAGAATGATAATTCAGTTTTAATAAAAGTCAGAGATGACGAAGAAAACAAAACGTCATATTATACCATTGTAAATAAAGATTTAAAATCAATAATAAAATCCTCAGAAAATTATATTAGAGATTTCTACTACAACAGAAACGCAAATTTTTTTGCTTATACATTAGAAAATTACAACAAACCGATGTCTTTATATTACGTTGATGATCATAAAAAAGAACCAATAATTCTTTTAACCAATGAAAATCGAGATGCTGCAGTAAAGAATCTTAAAATTGAAATAATAAATTATATTAATTCGGATTATCAGAAGTTGAAGGGTATTTTATATTACCCAACTAACTTTGAGCCTAAAAAAAAATATCCTATGATTGTAAGAATTTATCAAATTCAGAATGATTCGGCAAATCAATATGATATTATAGGCTATAATAATCCTGCTTCTTTTGATTTGAGAACTTTACTTGACCAAGGCTATTTCGTTTATTTACCCGATATTGTATTTGGTCCAAAAGGAACAGGTCTTTCAGCATTAGACTGCGTCAATAAAGCATTGGATACAATTCAGAACAGACCGTATATTGATCAGTCGAAAATCGGATTAACAGGGCATTCCCATGGGGGATATGAGACAAACTTTATTGCTACACATTCAAACCGTTTTGCAGCGTATTTATCTGGTGCTGGTAATAGTGATATTGTACGTTCCTATTTTTCTTACAATTATAATTTCCACAGCCCATTTTACTGGCAATATGAAAATGGACAATATGAATTGAAATTTCCTTTCAGTGAAAACAAAAAATTGTACTTTGACAACAACCCCATTTATAATGTTGAGAAAGTGAATGCGCCCATTCTTTTATGGGCTGGTAAAAAAGACGAAAACATAAAATGGGATCAGGTCATGGAATTTTATATTGGGTTAAAAAGGAATAATAAAGATGTTATAGCTCTGTTTTATCCAAATCAGGGGCATAATCCAAGTTTTAATTCAGAGGATAGAAAAGATCTTTATTATCGAACATTAGAATGGTGGGATTATTTTTTAAAAGATAAAACAAACATAGATTGGATTAACAAACAAATGAAAAAGGATGCTTTATAGCATCCCTTTTTTACTGCAGTCTGAAAAGTTCCTCTCCGCACATTGTCGGGTTGTCCGAAATTTTCTCGTGCAAAGACGAACTGCTGTCGCCCGACCAAACACATGGGGCTGTGCCCACTGTGTTACACTGTTGTTGTGCGTTTAGACATTCGCCAGTAACGGCATCAATTCTGTAAGCGTCAACAATTGCTTTTGCTGAATTGCTTTTTGCAGCACTAGTTGCAAATGCTGCGCCTGTGCCAAGTAATACTGTGACTACAGGAATCATTAATTTTTTCATATTAAAGAAATTTGAATTATTGCCTACTCTATTTTAGGTTTTCGGCATTCCCCTTTTCATATAAATTAAGAATCAGTCTAGTAAACTTGTATCTTTTCAATTCTTTGTCAATTAAAACAAAAAGATACATGTCGGTTGCATACATCTGTGTTAGCGCTTTATCATCCTTTTTAGGAATATAAAAGCTTCCTACATATTCCTGTCGGTCAATCCTGTAGATATCAATGATTGAATTTTTCTTCCATGCTTTCTTAGACTCATACTTGCCAATAAGCTTTGATTCCACAAAAAGGAGGTTTTGATTAGTTGTAGGATTTTGATTGTTTTTTAAACTTGGAACATTCATTTTATGTCGACCGTCTGGAATTTTAACCACATTAAATCTAGCTCGGCTTATGGTGTCAATTGTTTTTAAGCGAGATTTCAATTCAAGATCCTCATCCATGATCATATATTCATTTCTGTAATTATATATGTATATAAGATTTTTAAAATTTTGGTTGAGCAACAATTTTCCGTCACTGTCAAATACTCCGTCAATTTGTTTTTGAAGAATATCTGGATTCAATACAACTTTTGGATTTCGATTTAAATCAAGGCTACCCAAAGTGTATTGCTGTGTACTTTTACTCTGCGTTCTTAGTGCAAATCTAGCCGAATCTAAAACGGATAATTGAGTAAAGTATGCGTTCTGATAACTTATTGTTTCTGCATATTGGTCACCAATTTTACCTCTGTAAATTATTGGGACACTTCCATCGTAAAGAAAATAATCGTTTTTAAAGGTCTGAAGCCATAGATTTTTAAAGGAATAGTCTTTCTCATCCAGCTCTATCCTTTGTTGGCTTAAATTTGATAAATCATAATTAATTTCAGAAAATAATAATGGAGCTGTTATATTTCCAAGATATATTTTTTTACTATCTGAGCCTGCAATATAGTATGAATCCAGCTTTAAATCTATTGATTTATCTTCTAGTACTGGATGTATTAGAAATCTTCTAACAAAATTATTCTCTTTTTTTATAATGTATTCTGAAGAATAAAATAGATAAACAACAAGAGAAGTACTCGCGACAAAGACTACAAAAATTTTCACAAAATAGATGATGAATTTTTGTCTATTAATAACCTCAACTAGAATTACGGAAATAAAAGAAAGTAAAATACATCCAAGATTAAATAATAGATGTTCTGTCCAATCCATTTTCTCAAGTATCCCGCCGCAAGAACAGGGAACAAAGTCGCTAAAATTTAGGATAAGATAAATATAGATTGTAAAGGCTATCATAATTCCCATAGAGCTATAAAGCCCAATTAATCGAAATTTGGGAACTATAAGAGTAACTACAATAAGAAGCTCAACGATTATTGTTGCATAAGAAATAAATCCAGCATAAGCACTTAAAAGTGGTGATTGTGCGATCTGAACCTGGAAATTTCCAAAATCCATTATTTTGCTTGCGCTAGCGTAGCAGAATAAAAGAATAAAAAAACAGGCCGTTATTAGCGGCACTTGAAGGAAGACTGATTTTTTCATGGCTAAAAAATTTATTAAAAAACTTTAAAATCAAAATCTGCCCTTTCATTATTATCTTCTTCGTCAATTTTTGAAAGATTTCCCTATACCCGATCTAACGTCGTTGGCTGGATATTATATTTTTGAGGTATAGGGAATCTTTATATCATTTCATTTAGTGTTTCCAATCTTGACCATCCTTTACAGGGGGATCTTTTTCTAATTCAATTTTCATTCTAGTTGAATCAGATGTTTTATTACTTTCCTTTGCAACTCTAGATAGTGCAAAATCATTATCTACTTGCTCATCAACTTGTCTGCAACTTTGCGCACATAAACCCACAATAAGAATTAAAAATGGGATAACTTTTTTCATAATAGTAAAATTTATTAAGGATTATCCCGGCCGGTTTTTCTCAGAATTCTTGGAGTCAAAGGTATTGTCGAAAAGACCGTCCAAACAAGCATATGTGGGTGTGCTTTACAAAGCACGACGTCGTGTTTTATAAAGCACGACAACAAAAAACAATGAAACCGCTTCATTATCAATTGTTTTTAATAATAATTAAATATCTTAATAGAATATTGGGAAAAGCCCTGTTTTATGGAGATTTTACATAAATTTGGCGGTTCTTAATTGAAGCCTACTAACCATGCTTAAAGGATTTTCATTCATTTTGATATTATTCCCCTTTTTTCTGCTGTTAAATGCGCAGAAGATGAGCGAATATGAGATTATCCGAAAAAATTATGAGAATCTTCCTAAAAATGATAAAAGAGCAATTCCTTATGTAAAGACTTATATTCAAAAATCGAAAAATGAAAATGATTTTGAACATTTAACCCAAGGATATCGGGATGCCGTTTTCTTTACTAAAAATGAAAAGCAAAAATTAGTATATTCCGATAGTATGATCTATGCCGCTTTAAAATCACGAGATAAAGATTTGATAGGTTTAGCTTATTTGGGAAAAGGGATTATCTATTACTTTAACTATAAAAAATTTGATCCGGCTTTAGATGAATATTTAAAAGCTTATAACTATTTAAAAAATACTAAAGACGAGTATTTGAAATATAAGGTCGTCTATCATATGGGAGTCGTCAAAAGCTACCTAGGCTATTATTCAGAATCTAAAGAAAATTTCGAAGAATGCATTAAATTTTTTAATAATGAATCAGTTAAACAACTTCATCCAAATGAAGTTTTCAATAATAAAAGGGGATATTTTAACTCTCTTCACCAGTTAATAATCTGTCAGAGAAATCTAAAAAATTTTGCTGCTGCTGATAGTTTAATAAATGTTGGGCTAAAAGAAATTGAGGGGATTGATGAATTTTCTTTGGAAAAGAGTTATTTTTTAAAGTGCAAAGGCATTTCAGCATATAACCGTCAAAATTATAAGCATGCAATCGATATCTTAAATAAATCTTTACCAAAAATATTGAAGGTAGATGATTTTGCGACTGCATCATTAATTTACTCTTACTTAGGAAAGAGCTACTATCATTCTGATAAGGAAAAAGCACTCCATTATTTTGAGATGGTAGATTCAATTTTCGTTCATAAAAATTTTGTTTTACCGGAGACACGTGATAGCTACGAAATTTTAATAAACCATTTTAATAACCTGAACAACACAAAGAAAGAGCTGTACTACACTAAACAGCTCTTATCAGTTGACAGCTTATTAGGAAAAGAGTTTTACTATTTGACCTCAAGAATTCACAAAGAATACGACACGAAGCGATTGTTAGATAACAAAGAAGCTTTAGAGAAGAGAAATCTTCTCACTTCCTTAATGGTAATATTTTTTATATGTCTTTCGCTGCTTTTTATCACACTATACATTTTTAAATATAGGAAGAATAAGAAGATCATGCTGAATTACAGGATACTGCAGATAAAGCTTGACAATCGTCAGCTTGAAAAAATGCTACATCAACATAGTCCCGATACCATTTACGAGGATGAGAAGACATCGATAATTAGTAAGGAGATTTACCAAGATTTACTATTAAAAATAAAATCATTTGAGGATAGACAAGAATATACTCAAATAGGATTAACATTAAATCAGTTGGCGGCTCAATTCAATACTAATACAACATATTTATCAACTTTTATCAACGAATCAAAAGGCGTTAATTTTAAAAATTACCTAAACAATCTTAGAATTGATTACATTACCAATCTAATGAATACTGATAAAAATTACTTGAAATACACAATTGAAGCATTAGCTGAAAAATGCGGTATAGCATCCCGTCAGAATTTTTCAGATCTTTTTTATGAAATTAATGGGATGCGTCCAACAGATTTTATCAAAAAAAAGAAAGAAGAGCAAAAAAATAATAACGGTAAATAGAAATCGAAAATACTAATCTATAATTTTCAAGTGAATTTTACATAATTTTGATGATCTAATCAGGAGAAGAATCTTCTCGTTTGCAAATTGAAATGTGCGAATCCTAATTAGGATTGCCTTAACTATTTTAAAAAATTGCCAAATGAAAGATTTAAAAACCTCAGGCAGATCAAAGACTGCACGAATTACTTTAAGGCTACATGACGAAGTAAAAGAAAAATGGCTGAATCACTGTAATAAATACAACCTTCATCTTTCCGATTATATCATTAGCGGCGTCGAAGGAAAGCTACTTGATAATGACAGGAAAGAAATCATGAATTTCATCGAAAATCAGGTTAATTTATTCTCTAAAATTGAGAATAATATCAATCAGATTGCAAAACATATCAACACCAACAAGCACTTACCCACTACCCTTTTATCTGATTATAATTCAAAGCTTGAAATTCTCAACAGTCTGAAAATTGAGCAAAACAGAATAATCAAAAAAATCTATATTGAACTTGCAAAATGATTGTTAAAATATTAAACAAATCATCCAGTGAGTTCAATGGTGTGATTTATAATGACAAGAAAATTGAAAAAGGAAAGGGAGAACTTTTATCAATTAAAAATTTCCCGGCTCATCTTAATCACTCTTCGGGAGCTCCAGACATAAAAAACTATCTGAAAGCAGTTTCCAAAAATAATTCAAGAATAAAAAATCCGCAGTTTCACGCTACAATATCCGCAAAAGGACGCGAATATTCTAAGGAACAATTGGCGCTTACAGCAGATAAATTCATGGATAAAATGGGCTATGGTGAACAACCGTACATTGTTGTTTTTCATAATGATACTGCCAACAACCACATTCATATTGTAAGTACAAGGGTTAATAAAGACAGCTCAAAGCGTATTGAGAGAGATTTCGAAAAATATAAAAGTCAAACTGCTTTACAGGAAACAATTAAAGAGTTGTACGGTACTGACGTACATCAAAATTTAGAAAAATTGATTGATTATAATTATAGTACGTTACATCAGTTTAAGACACTGCTGGAACTTAATGGATACGGCTATTATGAAAAAAATGATAAGTTAAATATTACAAAAAACGGCGCTTTTATCAAAGTTTTAAATGTCAATGATTTAAATTTTTCAAAAAAAAGTTTTGACGAGAAAAGAAAAAAACAGATATTTGCTCTATTCAAAAAATACAAAGAGGTATTTTCCAACTCGGTTTTCAGAGTATCGGATAAAAACCATGCCTCCTACCAATCAGAGCTTCAATACCATCTGAAGAAAAAATTTGGGATTGATGTTGTTCTTTCATTCAAAGATGATAAACAGCCTTTCGGCTATTCCATCATCGACCACAAAACCAATACGATTTACAAAGGCAGTGATATAATGAAAATGAGTGACCTATTCATTATCAGCTCCCAAGTATTAGACAAAAAGATCTTTGACATTCTGGCCAATTCAAATTTGACAATCGAAACGAAGAACGTTTTTAAAAAGCATTTGGAACAAGAGTACAAATGCGAAATCCAGGATTATATGCTTTTTTTGAAACAATCGAAAAAGACAAATTATAATATCTGGAAAGACACACGAAATTCAACAATAGATCACATCCTAAACTTAAGGAAAGTAAGTAATAATTCGCAGGATAAAATAAAGATCGTCAGTTTCTCAAATGAGGCATTCGTCATTAATAAGATTGACAATGTTGTCTTTACCGTAAAAGAATTGGTCGGAGATTACTATTACAACCTTTATTTATCTCAATTACTAAATCCTCAAAATCCAGGACACCAGTCTATTGTCAATGGCGTGCAAGCTGCAGAAGCATCAAGTTTAGAAGAAATGTTAAAACGCACTTCCCTATTTGATATTTCAGCAGCTTCTCCGCCATCAAGCGAAGAACTAGAAAATAGAAGAAGAAAAAAGAAAAAAAAGAGATGATTATTACGTTTGCAAATCAGAAGGGCGGAGTTGGCAAGACCACTTTAGCCATTGCATTTGCCAACTATCTTTCTATGTTTACCGATAAAAAGGTAAATGTCATCGACTTTGATTTTCAGCGTTCATTTTACAGGCAATGGTCAGAAGACAAAGAATTAAAAGCAGATTATCTTTATGAAGTAGAGAAAATTTCGGAAGAAAATATTCATCTCACGCAGAATGAAAAAGTTTTAATGCAGTTAAAGGAAAGTCAGGAGGTTATTCTTTTTGATACCGCCGGAAATATTCAGAATAATTACACGCAGGTATTACAATACAGTGATGCCATAATAATTCCTTATGGATACTCCAGTGTTACAATGATGTCTACAGTACTGTTTCTCAATCTTCTTAAGCTTATCAAAGTCAAGGCAAAAATATATTTCATCAGAAATAATATGCGCAAAGACGACAGCTACGAATTGAAACCTGTAATGGATGCTGAATTCAATACGATAGGGAAAGTAATTGGCGGATCAGTTCTAACCAGAAAATGTATGCTTAGCATCAACACAAAAGGACTGACATATGAACAAAAGTTAGCTGTCAAAGAAACATTCGATGAATTAATTTATCATCTATGGGAATTTTAGACCGCTATACGACCGATGAAGATAAAGAGGAATTAGCAAAGAATCTCAATATTCTGAGTGACGAGGCAGTCTTATCGAAAAAGGGCATTAAACACAAAACAGCAGATGCAGCAAAAAACACTCGGACAAAGAAAAAACCAACCAATCTAACCGAACTTGATGATAAAACCTTATGCATAATTAATGAATTTGTTGACTCTTACAAGAGTAATGACAAAACCAGCAGAATGATAAGGATACAGGATCATCATTACAGAAAGTTGGTGGGCCTTCGTGCTGACGGGATATCTGTAAGCGAATTTGTAAGTTTTGCGGTGCATCTCGCTCTAAAATCTGACGATTATGAAAATTTCTTAAACATTTTAAAAAAGTGAAAATTTATGGGAAAAGTCCTAATGATTACTGGTTTACTATACATTCTATATTATACCGGCATTGCAGTTTATGACTTATTTATAAAAAAACAGATCGTAAATAGAAATGAAAATGATGGCGAATTGATCAGCCTTGAGAACTTTATTGAAGAAACTCCAGGAGAAATAATAAATATTTATGAAGATGACGTAGAGAATTTAAACTTACCAAGTTCCTATGATTATGAAGAGACAGAATTATCCTCCGAAGAAAACGGCGAACCTTTTAACCATCGACGTTTTGAGGAAGAGCGGGAAATTGAAAACTTCTATGGCGACAATCAACAGGGCAAAGATGAAAAAGAAGTGCGTCAATCATTTCTTTCAAATTTAAGTTCAGTGATCGGAAGCAAAAATTCGGAGGCAATACCTCATCAGAAGGAAATAATTCCGTCAGTTATTTCGGATGAGATGTTTCGAAATTTCTTTGAAAAAGCATCAAGACATATCGTTGTCGGCTCTGAAAGCGGTCAGAGTTTTTACAAATCAAGTTTAGTTTTTTAATTACATTCAGTCAATGATACGGAAAACGCCGTATCTGTTTCGATTCCAAAGCACTTTATGGAGCTTTGGAATCTTTTTTTACCAGACGGTTTCAAATGAAACAATTCAATTATTGTTCAATTAAAATTTTAAAAATCAAATGAAAAATAATATTACAAGCATTAATAAACACCATAAAATTAAAAAAGCGCTGTTCTCCGCAATCTTGGTATTATGCACAAATTTACTTTTTGCTCAGACAGGAGGCGCCGGAGCTATATCTTCGGCAACATCGGATATCGAAGAGTACGTTGAGCCAGTCTCAAACTTAGTTCAAATGATAGGTGCGATCGTAGGCATTGTCGGAGGTGTCCGAATTTACAACAAATGGAACAATGGTGACCAAGACGTCAATAAAGAACTGATTGGCTGGGGAGGTGCCTGTATCTTCCTGCTTCTCGTTCCCACAGTAATTCAGGCATTTTTTGGAATATAAGAAATGGAAGAAAAGAGTTTCTTTCTATACAAGGGGCTAAAGAAGCCCCTTGTGTTTAAAGGTCTGAAAGGAAAGTATATCTATTATGCCGGTGGTTCATTTGCCGGCACAATGGTTTTAGGCATCATTCTAAGCAAAGTTATAGGATTCTTTATAGGGATAGTTCTTGCTTTAGGTATTGGTGCAGGATTGATTTGGAATGTCTTCAGATTACAGAAAACCAAAGGTCTTTTTAACAAAACGCTTAACAAAAATGAGATTTTTATGATTCCTGTAAAAATAAAACTGAAGCAGAAGTACAAACGTTAGGAAATACACACAATGAAAAAGAAAAGCTTTAGTCTGCCATTTATTGGCTACGACTACGGTTCAGAATTTAATGTTAATTATGATGTTCTTATCGGTGAATTTGGAAACCCGATCATTGCCATCCAAATTAAAAATATTGTCACACAGTATTCGGCAGACCGTGCCTTGTATCTGAAGTATCATTCAATACTACTTAATATTATCAGTATTATTGGAGAAGGATATATCGTTCAGAAGCTGGACATTTTCGATAAAAAGATCTACCAGGCGGAAGCACATGAAGAATATTTACAGCAAAAATATTCAGAACATTTTGCGGGAAGAATTTACAAAACAATCGATAGCATTCTGGTATTTACCCACAGGATCGATCAAAGCAAAAAGAAAAACCAGTACAAATATTCAGATAAAAAGTATAAGGAATTGCGAGACAAAGCAGAAAAAATCTTTATGCTTCTGAAGGAAAATGATTTTGAGCCCCATTTTTTCTTTGAAAAGAATTTTGAGTATTACATCTCCTCTATTCTTTCCATGAACTTTGGCAGATCAACAAAAGCTTTTGACAATATAAGGTCACTTGACAGTAATCTCCAGATTGGTAATTCCTATGTGAAGACCATTTCTTTAGTAGATGTTGAAAATATTGAACTGCCCAATGAAATTTACCCTTACACAACGTTGGGTGGAAACGGAGCTATCAAAGATACCGCAGTTGACAATTTTTCTTTTATTAATGACCTGGAACTGTACAATACCATTATTTACAACCAAATTATTGTCATTCCTGATCAGACGGAAAGAGTTAAATTTTTAGCCAATAAAAAAAATCGTCACGAAGGATTTCAGAATGAACCTTTGAATAGGATCTGCGCCGAAGAAATAGGTATTTTGCTGGATAATATTGCTAAGGACGGTCAGCTTATTGTTGACGCACATTACAGTCTTGTCACCAGCTGCCCAACTATTGAGGATTTGGAAAAAATCCAGTCGATGATTGAGAACCAGCTCTTTCAAAAAGGAGTAATTTCCAGTAAAAATTCTTTCAATCAATTGGAGTTGTTTCGAGCATCACTACCGGGGAATGCCAATGAACTAAAAGAATACGATTTGTTTACCACAACGAGTGAAGCCTCGCTGTGCTTTTTTTTTTAAAGAGAGCTACCCCGTAGATGAACCATCCAGTTTTTACCTGAGATTTACGGACAGACAGGGAGTTCCGTTAAAGGTCGACACCGCTGATCTGCCAATGCAGATCGGCAGAATCAATAATCGAAACAAATTTGTTCTTGGACCGTCAGGAAGCGGAAAATCTTTTTTGATGAATAATATCATTGAACAATATTTAGCCTACAATTATGATGTTGTAATTGTGGACACCGGAGACAGTTACAGCGGGACGGCAAAATATAAGAATGGGAAGTATATTCAGTACACCGAAGAGAAGCCAATCACAATGAACCCCTTTGTAGTCAGCCAATCGGAATTTAATATTGAGAAAATTGAGTTTCTAGGAAATCTTATTTTTCTGATATGGCAGGGTGCAGATTCATCGATGACCACCACACAAAAATCCATTATTGATAATCTGCTCTTAGCGTATTACCATCAGTTTTTCAAAGGTGGTACCAATTGGTATCAGCAAAAGACCTCGCGTGAGCTGATTCTATACCTAAGTAAATACAACATCTACGAAGATGATCTTTATAATGAATTTGAGAGCCAATACAGTGAAAATGAAAATTACTATCAAATTTTAGGAATACCAATGGATGCTGAAAGCTCGGACATTAAAAAGGCGTTTCGAAAATTGGCGGTACAGTATCATCCTGATAAAAATCTTGATAAAGCTGATTTTGATGATTCCATATTCGACAAAATACACGAGGCTTACGAAACATTGGTCAATACCGAAAAAAGAAAGACTTACGATGAAAGCCAACTGATCCTTTCAAATACTAAAATAATTGAAAGACCCAAAATCAACAGTGCGGAGTGGGAAAATGCCTTCAGAAAATCACTCATCAAAAAACTGGTAGAGCTTGAAGAAATGCTAGACGTGGAAGAACTTTCTTTCAACACTTTTTATGAGTATTCTGAAAAATTTCTTCCTATTTATCTTTCCAATAAAAAGTTCAAAATTTCTGAAGCTGAATTCAACCTGAGAACATTCCTTTATGTATTGGCTGATTTTTACAAAGGAGGTAGGTATGGAACGACTTTAAATGAAGATGCAGACAACTCATTATTTTATGAGCCCTTTATCGTCTTTGAGATTGATAATGTTAAAGATAATCCTAAGCTGTTTCCTATTGTAACCCTCATTATTATGGATACGTTTATCCAGAAAATGCGTCTGAGAAAAGATAGGCGAAAAGCACTCATTATTGAAGAAGCCTGGAAGGCAATTGCGAGTAAACTAATGGGAAGTTATATTTTATACCTGTATAAAACAGTCAGAAAATTCTGGGGTGAAGCCGTTGTTGTTACACAGGAGCTGGATGATATTATCGGGAATGCTGTCGTAAAAGACAGTATTATTAATAATTCGGATACCTTCATACTTCTCGATCAGACAAAATTCATCGATAATTTTGATAAGATTGCAAAATTGCTCTCACTTAATGAGGTTGAGCAGAGTAAGATTTTCACCATTAATAATCTAAATAATAAAAGCGGTAGAAGCCGGTTCAAAGAATTTTATCTTAAACGGGGCAGCAAAGGTGAAGTATATGGTAATGAAGTTTCACTACAGCAATATTTGACTTATACTACTGAAAAACCTGAAAAATCTGCACTCGAATACTATGTTAATGAATATCGAAACTATCAGGATGCATTGGAGCAGTTTGTTCTAGATATTGATCATCTGAAAGACGGTCTACCAAACTTGGTATCATTGGTAAATATTTACCAAAAACCTATTGACAACGGGTTAATCGAATACTATCATTCATTCAAAAAGCAAAACCCTAGTAAAGATTTCTTCAAAAGTATCAAACGGCTACTTATAGATCAAGATATAACGCTAAAGGAATTTATTAAAAGCAAAAATCAGACTTATGAAAAAATATAGCATCATACTCATGGTCTTTATCATGAGTTTTTATAAAACACAAACTCCCTATATAGATGTACTGACAGCTCCTGCTATGATTTTATATGCCAATCAAATTAAAAGCGAGCAGGAGAAAACAGTCGACGAGATGAATAAACTGCAGCAGGCGCAGGCGGTTGTCTCAACTCAGATGGTTCTGGCCAACGATCTGCAGAATAAATTGTACAAAGGATTAAAAGAGGTAAATGGTACTTTGAAAAACGGCATTCAAGTTCAGAATATTTACAACAACCTTAGCAAAATAATCACGAATGTTGATGGGATATATAACGAAGTGCAGGATGCACCGGAGTACAGCATATTTGCGACAAAATC
>NZ_JBBCQL010000007.1:0-43963 GCF_037149975.1 Chryseobacterium sp. VD8
GCTTTGCCGCCGCAGCCGAAACTTTGTAAATGAGCTCAAACAAATGCTGCAATCTGGGCTAGGTCGCAGCCGGAATCACAAATGTAAAGTTCCTTAAACTCAAAATTTGTAAACCTAATTTTAAAAAACTAATTTAGTCCTATGAAAATTTATACAAAAACAGGAGATAAAGGTCAGACCGCTTTGTATGGCGGAACAAGAGTTTCAAAAGCAAGTGCGAGAGTCGACAGTTACGGAAATATAGACGAGCTGAATTCCTTCATCGGAATTGCCAAAAGCCATATTGAAGATGAAGAAGTGTTAAGACAACTGAAAAAAATCCAGTTCGATTTATTTACCGTAGGTTCCGAAGCGGCAACTCCGGTGGATAAACTCATGTTGGCAAACGGAAAATCGCGGCTTCCTTTAATCATTTCAGATACCGAAATCGAAGAACTCGAACACTGGATGGATGCTTTTGACGAAAAATGCGAACCGCTTCAGTATTTTATCCTTCCCGGAGGCGGAAAAGCAGCAACATTTTTACATGCAGCACGTACCATCTGCAGAAGAGCAGAACGTTCTCTGGTTTTCTTAAACGAATCGGAAGAAGTGCGTCCGGAACTCATTAAATATCTCAACAGACTTTCCGACTATCTTTTTGTTTTGGCAAGATACATTTCAAAAATCAACAACGAACCGGAAGAATACTGGAACCCGAATGAAAGATAAAGTACTGCTTTTCATCAACGGAGATCCTCCCAAATCTTTTCCCAACCTTGAAGAATACAGTCTCATAGCCTGTACAGACGGTGCTTTTCATTATCTGAAAAATCTGAATTTTCCCTTGGATAAACTGGATTTTATTTCAGGAGATTTCGACTCGCATTCCGGCTCGGACGAAAATGTATATGAAAACAAATTCATTTACACGCCCGATCAGGATAAAACGGATTTCCAGAAAGCTTTAGAAATTATAGCAGAAAAAGATTTTAAAAAAGTAGATGTTTTTGGAGGAAGCGGAGGAGAGCAGGATCATTTTCTGGGAAATCTTACCGTGGCTTTTGGATTTAAAGATCAACTCGAGATCAAATTCTATGATGAATTTTCCGAATATTATTTTATCCCGAAACAATTTGCTGTAACAGGAGTGAAAGACAAAATGATTTCTTTGTATCCGTTTCCTGCAGTTGAAAATATTACGACTAAAGGATTAAACTGGGCTTTAACCAATGGAAATTTAGATATTACTTCCAGAATCGGAACACGAAATTTTGCTGTGGAAGATGAAGTTTCTATTCAATACGAAACAGGAGATTTGCTTTTGTTTGTTGGGAAAAACTATTTGTAGTGTAAACACTAATTGCACGAATTATTTGCACAAATTGCACAAATTTATTTTTGCAATTAAGAATAAATAATGAACTAATAGAATCAATAGGAAAGGACTTTGCTCATTTTTCTAATTGCTAATGTTTTCACAAATTGCACGAGCTTGGTTTTATAGAAATAAATAATAAAGTTATCCGCATCAATAGGAACGGGCTTTAGCCCGTTTTCAAAATTAAAAAACATCAACCGGCTTTAGCCAAAATATAAAAAATCAAACACGAACATCGGTGTAGATTCGTGAAATATGTGAGAAAATAAAAATGAAAAACCTCATCAAAATATCATTCCTTACCATCACATTACTC
Organism: Chryseobacterium sp. VD8; assembly: GCF_037149975.1. Taxonomy (NCBI): domain Bacteria; kingdom Pseudomonadati; phylum Bacteroidota; class Flavobacteriia; order Flavobacteriales; family Weeksellaceae; genus Chryseobacterium; species Chryseobacterium sp. VD8. The sequence continues at coordinate 1,677 of NZ_JBBCQL010000007.1, forward strand.
TGTGTTTTATCCTGCAGAACACAACAATTTTCCACACCCGAATTTGGAAAAAGAGAAGCAGGAAAAGATATTCAGATTAAAAAAGTCAACAATTTCAGAACGGTTGGAAACATCAGAAATATTGACGGAAGAACCCTGAAAGAAGGTAAGCTGTATAGAAGCGGAAATTTATATAAACTGAAAAATTCTTCTTTTAAACAACTTGAAAATTTAGGCATCAGAGAAATTATCGATCTTCAGAATTCAAAGGAAATTGCAAAGAAGCCCGATCATCTTCCGGAAGGAATTGTTTACAAAAATTATTCTGCGTTTGAAGACAAAGGCGATCAGTTGGATCAGGCAAAGAAATTGGTCTTAAAAGGAAAAGTCAGCGGTGCAGATGCTGACAAAAGAATGCATGAGTTTTACAAAGACTACGTTACAGAAAACCCTGAAATCATAAGAAAAATTATCACAGAAATTTTAGAATCAGATCAGCCTGTTTTATACCACTGCACCGCAGGGAAAGACAGAACCGGAATCACAACCGCTCTCATTCTTACAATTTTAAAATTCGATAAAGAAACCATTTACAACGATTATCTTTTATCCAATAATTACAGAAAAAAATTAATCGATAAAAGACTTCATCTCGCCGATAACCTGCATTTTCTCTATCCGAAAATGGATATCAAAGTTCTGGAGAAATTAAGCTGGATAGAAACCGGTTATCTGGATGCTGCTTTTAATGAAATTAACAACAAATACGGTTCTATGGATCGATATATTCAAGAGGCTTTGGGAATTTCTGAAAATAAAAGACAGGAATATATTCTTAAGTTTACATATTGATAATTCAGCTTTATTTTCTTCAATAAAATCCATTAAAATTTATAATAATTTTAACGCTAAAAAACCAAACTTTTTTAGCAATTTTGCATTCTTAATTCACTTGTTTAGAAATGAAAATAAAGTACTCGGAACTTATTGATCAGACGTTGTATTTCCCTACCGAGGAATTCAATGTTTCTGAGAACAATTTGTTGTTTCACGACATTCCTTTAATGGATGTTGTTGAAAAATTTGGCACCCCGCTAAAAATTAGCTACCTGCCGAGAATTTCTCAAAATATCCAGAAGGCCAAAAGCTGGTTCAGGGAAGCCTTTGAGAAAACCGATTATAAAAAGAATTATAGATATTGCTATTGCACAAAATCCAGTCATTTTAAATTTGTATTGGAAGAGGCTTTAAGAAACGACATTTCCATAGAAACTTCTTCAGCCTATGACATGGATATCGTAAAATCTCTTTACAAAGAAGGAAAAGTAACAAAAGATATAGAAGTAATCTGCAACGGTTTCAAAACAGACGATTATCTGGCGAAAATTTCGGAGATGATTAACAGCGGTTTTGAAAATATTACCCCGATTTTGGATAATTACCGCGAGCTGGATAAACTTACAGAAAGCATTGATACCACTTTCGATATCGGAATCAGAATTGCTTCTGAGGAAGAACCGAAGTTCGAATTTTATACCTCAAGATTAGGAATCGGGTACAAAGACATCATTCCTTATTACAGCCAGAAAATTGCAGAGCATCCGAATGCAAGACTGAAAATGCTTCATTTCTTCATCAATACCGGAATCAAAGACACAGCGTATTACTGGAACGAATTGTATAAATGTCTTCGTGTATACGCACGTTTGAAGAAAATTGCACCCGAAGTCAACTCTTTGAACATCGGAGGAGGTTTCCCGATCAAAACATCTCTGCAGTTCGATTACGATTATCAGTATATGGTGGAAGAGATCGTTTCTCAGATCAAAAAATTCTGTGAAGAGGAAGGAGTGGAAGAACCGAATATTTATACAGAATTCGGAAGTTTTACCGTTGGTGAAAGCGGAGCCAATATTTATAAAATCATTTCCCAGAAACGTCAGAACGACAGAGAAAAATGGAATATGATCGATTCTTCTTTCATGACGACTCTTCCCGATACATGGGCAATTTCCAGACACTTTATCATGCTTCCGCTGAACAGATGGGAAGATACGTACGAAAGAGTTTTCTTGGGAGGCCTTACCTGTGATTCGGATGATTATTATAATTCTGAACAGCATACCAACGCGATTTACCTGCCTGTTTTCAGCGATACGAAACCTTTGTACATCGGATTTTTCCACACAGGAGCATATCAGGAAACCATCGGAGGATACGGCGGAGTTCATCACTGCTTAATGCCACAGCCGAGACACGTTTTGATTCAGAAAGACGAAAACGGTGAGTTGCAGTATGAAATTTTCCGTGAAAAACAGGAACCTGAAGATGTACTGAAACTTTTGGGTTACAAATAAATATTTAAACACAAACAACACAAATTTTTTGCACTAAAAACACAAGAAATAATTGTGAAATTTGTGAAAATTATTTGTGCAATTGGTGTTTAATAATAAAACAAAAGCTCTCAGATGTTGAGAGCTTTTCCTGTTTAAAAATATTTTGAAATTTTATCCAGTTCTAGTTCGGCATAATCCGAAACCACAATATTTGCCAACGTATAATCCTGATTTTTAGAATGCGGACTTCTGTACGCAGCACAGAAAATATTTGCCCGATGCGATGCTAAAATTCCATTCGTGGAATCTTCAATCACCATACAGTTTTCTACAGGTTCATTCGCCATTTCTGCGGCAAGAAGAAAAACTTCAGGATGAGGTTTGGATTCCTTCAGATCGGCTCCGCTTATCTTTCCTCCAAAATATTGTTCAAGCTCAAATTTTTCAAAAACCATATTAATCGTTGCCATTGTTGCGGAAGAAGCGAGAATCAGTCTGATCCCGTTGTCGTAATAATGCTGTATCAGTTCTCTTACGCCTGAAATCAGGTCAAACTCTTCATCATTATAAAAGTATTCCTTAAAATAATCTCTTTTGGTTTTTGCAATGTCTTCGTACGTCTGTTTTAAATTAAATTCCTGAATCAGAGTTTCGCAGACTCTTTTGGTAGAAGCTCCGGTAAATGAAGCGTATAACTCTTCCGAAACATCGATTCCGAGATCATTAAAAGTTTTAAAATAGGCTTTTCTGTGCAGAGGTTCCGTATCCACAATCACGCCATCCATATCGAACAGCACAGCTTTTAAAGGCATATCTGAATTTTTTCACTAAAATAATAAACGTTTCAGAAATGATGAAACTATTTTTCGATTACTTTTTAAGTTTTGCGATCCAGTCTGCCATTTCAGTCAAAGCTTTTGGAGAGATGGTTTGTTCAATGTCTGCATATTCTGCAAATGCTCCCGTTTTCGCTTCCTGAAATAAATGATTTAAACCGGGAAGTTCCTCCGTTCTGAAATTTTTGTTTCCTGCTTTGGTTAAAGATTGTTGAATGGCTTCCAGATTTTCTTTAGCCGGAACCTGAAAATCCAGACTTCCGTTCAGTGCCAGAACAGGAATTTTTATGGTTGAAAGATATTCGTCGGGATTGAATTTTATAAAATATCTGAACCAGTTTTTCTTGGTCTGGCTGATGGTTTGTGTCAGCTCTTCCTTACTCATTTTACCCTGAAAATTTTCTGTCATAAATTTTTTCAGATCTTCTTCATAGGTTGTTCCGCTGTAACTTTTAATAAAGTCATAAATCTTTTTATTCATTACATTGGCTTCAGCTAAATCTTTTTCAGTCATTCCTGCGAGTTTGCCGCCCAGATAATTCTGCTGAATCAGGAGTTCGTCAATTTTAGTTCCCGGAGCAGCCATTAACACTAAAAATTTCACTTTGTTGTTCATTTTTGCTACGATCGGTGCAATCATCCCTCCTTCGGAATGTCCGATCAAGCCTATGTTCAGATATCCTTTTGCTGCAAGAAAATCAACCGCTGTAGAAATGTCTGTTGCAAAGTTAGCAGTTGTGTCATCATCTTTTCCCTGACTTGAACCACCCATTCCACGGTCGTCAATTCTTAAAGTGGCAATGCCTTTTTTCGCAAAATAATCTGCAATCACGGCAAAAGGTTTATGCCCAAAAAGCTCTTCGTCCCGGTTTTGTCTTCCGGAACCTGTAATCATGACTAAAATTTTATCCGATTTTTTAAAGTTTTGAGGTATAGAAATGGTTCCTGCCAAAGTATTTTTATCTACAGGATTTACAAAAGTCACCTCTTCCGTTTTGTAGTCGAAAGGAGGTTTGGGAGTTTGGGGACGGTTAAAATTTACTTTTTCTTCCCCGATAAGAGTTTCGAAAGTAAGAGGAAGAGACATCGATCCCTGTTGGAAAGTTCCTTCAATTTTTCCGTTTTTCAAAGTTCCTTTATAAGAAACAGAAAGTGCTTTTACTTCAAAAATAAGTTCGTTGTTTGCAAAGGTTGTATGGTCTACAGGAATATCTTTTGCTCCCTGTTTCGGGCTGTCTACTGTGGATTTTAAGTTTTCACCGTCTTTGCTGATGTGCAGAACGAGAGGAAGTTTCATTCCCTGAATATCGAGGTTACCTTTCCAGTTTCCTGTTATTTCCTGAGCGTAAAAAGTCTGTGCCAATACAATCAGCACCAATAAAAGTTTGGTTTTCATAATGTTATTTTTTTAAGTTATAGGCTGAATTGAGGTAAAATAATTTGACAGATTAAAATTCCTAAAAGAGTTACAAAGGCAAAAATGGCGATCTGCTGCCATTTTTTAATATTGGTTGCGGTTTTGAAACCGTTGAAAAGCAAGGTAAAACTGTAAATGATTAAAATTAAGTTGGCAAACGCAAAAACCGTTAGACTGATTAAATCCAAAATATTAATATCCGGAATTTTATCTTTTGCAGATGTTTGGGATATTTTTTCTGAAAGTTTTTCAATATCAAAAAGTTTGGTAGAAATTACGGTAAACAGTACAGGAATTTGTGAAACCAAAACAGTATTGGCAATATCAATCAGCCTTGTTCTTTTATTGAAGATTTTTCCTAGCCCGAAAAGCAGTAAAACCGCATACACTAAACTGATTAAAACATAGAGACTGATTGAAACCAGATTTAAACCTTCGCCCGAAGAAAAATGGAGCAGACTGTCCATTTTTGTTTGGGTAAAGTAACAGGAAATAATTAAGAATACACCTGTAACAGCACCAATCACCAAAAGAGTTTTTTCCGAAAATTTAGAAAACGGATTGAATAGAGTTTGCCAGTTCATTACTTCAGGTTTTTAATTTTTTCGATTAAATCATCCATCTTGTTTCGCATGGTAGGATAAGAATTTCCTGCCTGCTTCGCCATTTCTTTAATGCTTCCGCTGGACAGGAAAAAGCTGAGGATAAATTCCTGCTCTTCGCGCGTAAGCTGTAAGTATAACGGAAGCTCGTAATTTCCGCTGACGGTGGTTTCGCAGTTGTTGCATTTCATCTGGCTTACCTGTAATGCAGATTCGCAGCTTGGGCAAACGATGGGTAGTTTCATGTTCTTAACTTTTTGTAAAAATAAAAATTATTTTAATAAAGTTGAAAATTATTTTAATAAAATTAAAATTTGAGTGATTTTTGTTGTGATTGAATTGTATTTTATTTTAGAAAACTGAAATAATTTCTTGAATAGAACTTTAGTTGGAGAAGATTCTGGTGCTGCCGAAGATGAGAATTTTAATAAAAAGTTCAATAGAATTATTACTATTGAACTTTGTACAAATATTTTATAGAAGCGCTTGAGCGGTCATTTTGCCAAGCTGCTGTTAGCTATATTTTCTAAGTGCTTAAATCTGTTTCATCCCATTCCGTTCCATCAGAAAGCATCCACGTTAAAGAATGTCTTCTTTCGTGTATAACTCCGCCATTTCCAATAGGGTCAAAATTTTGTGGAACAGTTTGTCTTCCCAACTGGGCACTTCTTACTGCATTATGAAGACAATAGAATAAATCTTCTTTCTTATTTAAATCTTCATCTGATACAGTTTTTGCTGTTTCAGCCCAGTTTTCAATTTTTTCATCAAGCGGACAAGTATAATTAATTAAAATTTCTTGCATTTGTTCACCTGTCATCATCTGTCCTGTTATATCAGGAGCTATGTAGCCAAAGTACCAGGCTAAAGACCAGGCATTTTCAAATTTCCAACCAATCAGATTTCTTAATTCTTCATCATTTCTTGATGAATTTAGAATTTGTCTTTCATCATCTGCTAAAAATAAATCTAACCCATTATTCGAAACAAAGTTTAAAATTCTCTCATTAGATAATTCTTCCTCAGGTACCATAAGCCAAAGAACAATAGCCTTTATTGCGTTTAGTCTTTTTGCAATTTCAATTTTAGGTCTCAATTTTCTTTCAAATTCAGTGGGCAAAGAAGTAGCTGGTTTAAAACCTGAACTTAGACATATAGAAATATTATCAAGCCTTAAATCTGTCATCCAAGGGATAGCTTTATATTTTTCTAATGCATCACTCTTATTTGTTTGTTTTGGCGGGTTTTCATTTTCCGATGAACCAAATATTTTCTTAAAAAAACTCATACTTTTCTATTATTGTTTGTTTTGAAAACAGTAGCTAATGTTTTGTGGCTTGGTGAAGTAGAGGATTTCAGTATGAAAAATTCAATCAAACTAAAACTATTGAACTTTGTACAAATGTTTTGTAAAAATACTTCAGTCATCGTTTTGGCGAACCGATGATGGCTGAAGCGTTTATTATTTAATTTTCTAATGGAATCATTCCTTCAATCTGTCCATCAGTTACAACGAAAAGTGCGTTTAAAATTTGTGCATTTCCGTAGGAATCATCATTCCAGGTATGATTATGTAACTGTAAAAATGTATCAAAAAGTTCTTCGTCAACTTGTTTTGATGTTATCATCATACATTTTCGCCTTGGGATTGAAACATAAAGTTCTTTTGCATTTAAAAGTTCATGTGCTTTAAGCATATGGCTTCTGCATAAAATTTTTTCGCTGGAAAAGTCTTGTCCGGAAGCAGTTAAAACCTGTCTGTTTAGTGTTTCGGAAATTTCAAAATTAGATTCAATTTTCTCTAAGTTGTCATATGCTTCTTTCAAAATTTCACTTGGCTTTTTTTCTTCTAAATCATGTGGCATTAGAAAAACAAAATTATCCGGGGTATCATAACCAAAAGCAACAACAAGTTCAGGTTCTTCTTGTGTACCTATTATTGTTTGTTTCAAAGCACCAGCTTTTACTCCTACCCAATCACCCGGCTTAAGTATTGGATAAATTTTATTTATTTCTCCAGATTTTATTTTCTGAATATCACTTTCAGCAATTTTATCAGATTCAACATTTCCCTTACCAAAAATTCTATTAAATAATCCCATATATTTATATTATTTGATTTTTTTTATTAGTCTTTTAAAATTACCATTAAGTTGATATTTATTTAAAATATCAATACAAATAGTAAAGATCAAATATAAAAAATTAACCTTGCAATAATTAAAGTTTTTTTATCAATCCATTTTATCAACATTTCTTTATTGATCAGAATTCATTTCCTTATTCAGAGTGATGATGATTTTATTTTTCTTGTGGCAAACAAGCACAGATTGTCCACAATGGAAACCCGTTTCCTGAAGCCATTTTCCACAAAGTCGGATTTCAGGAAATACAACATACCGATGATACGGTCTTAAAATGTACTTCTGATGCACTTTCAATTGTCTTATTCCTGATTTTTGATATTTTTTTTCTTCCTTCATGATGGCTATTTATTGTTGTAAAAGTATAATAAATTATATTTTAGTAAAAATAAATTATCGTAAAAATATAATTTATTGCTTTTTTGAATTGATTTTCAAGTGTTTAAATTTTAACGATATTTGCAGGAAAAGTCAATAAATTATCATCGTGTCGAAAGTAAACTTAAATAGAATAAAATCTGTTCTGGTTGAAAAAAACAAAACCAGTAAAGAATTAGCCCGTCATTTGGGAAAAACCGAGTCAACAGTTTCTCGATGGTGTACGAATGAAGTTCAGCCTTCTGTTGAAACACTTTATGAAATCTCGAAATTTTTGAAAGTGGATATTCGAGAACTACTCGTGTCGACGTTATAATCTGCGAAATATATTGATCATACTTTAAAGTTTATCAGATGACTTCATGAAGTTGTTCCTTTCATCATCCGCCAACTTCTCCAAACTTCTTTGTATCTTTGCCGAAATCATTTAATTTTTACATAAAACATGAAAACATACGCAGGAATTCCTGAGGAAAATGCATCGTTAGAAAACTCGAAAGTAATGTTGGTGACTGTTCCTTACGACGGAACTTCAACGTGGGGAAAAGGAGCTGATAAAGGACCTGAATTATTCCTTGATGCTTCCGAAAACATGGAACTGTATGACATCGAAACGCAGACAGAACCGTATCTGGAAGGAGTATATTTAGCAGGAGAAGTTTCTGAAAATTCTTCACCGGAAGCCATGACAGAAGCGGTTTACCAGAAAACAAAAGAGCTCTTGAATAATGACGGAAAACTATTCACCCTTTTCGGGGGAGAACACTCTGTTTCTATCGGTTCGATTCGTGCGGTAGGAGAGAAGTTTGAAAATTTAACCGTTCTTCAGTTGGACGCTCACACAGATCTTCGTCCCGAATTCCACGGTTCTACTTCCAACCACGCATGTGCGGTTTTTGAAGCCAATCAGAAACATAATCTGGTACAGGTGGGAATCCGTTCTATGGATGTGGAAGAAGTTGAATATTTACCGGAAGGAAGAGTATTTTTCGCTCACGAAATTGCCAACAACGAAAACTGGGTAAATGACGTTTTGGAGAAAGTTTCAGGAAATGTGTACATCACCATTGATCTTGATGCTTTCGATCCATCGCTTTGTCCGTCAACAGGAACCCCGGAACCGGGTGGTTTACAGTGGTATCCTACTTTGGAATTATTAAGAAAAGTATTCGAAAAATGTAACGTTGTCGCTTTTGATATTGTAGAATTAATGGATTCTCCGATGGCAAAACCAAGCGCATTCTTAGCAGCGAAGTTATATTACAAAATGCTTGCTTACTATCATATTTATAACAACAACTAAATTCCGCAGGAAACGGATTTTTTCTGCCGTAGATTCTTTGGAAATTTGTAAGGTAAATTCAATGTTATGTCTACACAGAATCAGATAGATTACGAAAGAATTGCCAAAGCGATAGAGTATATTCGGAGCAATTTTAAGCTTCAGCCAAGTCTGGAGGAAGTGGCGGAGAAAATTCATTTGAGCCCGGCTCATTTTCAGAAGATGTTTTCTGACTGGGCGGGAACAAGTCCGAAGAAATTTTTGCAGTTCATCAGTCTGGAACATGCCAAAAGTTTGCTGACGGAAGAGAAAGCGAGTTTATTTGATACGGCTTACGAGACAGGATTATCGAGTACAAGCAGACTGCACGATCTGTTTGTGAAAATAGAAGGAATGTCTCCGGCAGAATATAAAAACGGAGGAAAAAGCCTCAACATCAATTACAGTTTTTCCGAAAGTCCTTTTGGAAAAGTAATTGCAGCTTCCACAGAAAAAGGAATCTGCTACATGGCTTTTGAAACCGATCATCATAAAGCATTGGGAGATTTACAGGCTAAATTTCCCAATGCTTCTTTTTTTGAAAGAAAAGATGATTTCCAGAACAATGCCCTTTCTATTTTCAGTAAAGACTGGACGGAACTTAACACTATAAAACTCCATTTAAAAGGAACCGATTTTCAGCTGAAAGTCTGGGAAAGCCTGCTCACTATTCCGATGGGGAAATTATCAACCTATGGAAATCTGGCGGATAAAATTGGAAATCCTAATGCTTCAAGAGCTGTCGGAACTGCGATTGGCAGCAATCCTGTTGCATTTTTAATTCCGTGTCACAGAGTAATTCAGTCAACCGGAAAAATTGGCGGTTATATGTGGGGAAGCGAAAGAAAACAACTGATTATCGGCTGGGAGAGTTCAAAAATGTACTCTTGATTTCAAACACAAATTGCACTAATTTTTTTACGAATAGCTAATAATTTTGATTGAAATTTTAAAAATAAAACTATTCCATCAATAGAAACGGGCTTTAGCCCGTTTAAAATAATCAATTGACCAAATTGGCTTTAGCCTAAAACTTATTTTAATAAAAAAATCAATAGGATCATTTATTAGAGGTTAAAATTTAAAAATGCTTAGCTTAGATTCCTACGGAATGACAAAGAACTTGAAACATTAATCACAAAACATTAAACTTTATGATGAGTTTATTCGAAGACGTATCAGATTATCCTTTAAATATCCTTCCCAAAGACGGAACCGTTCATTATTACGGAAAAGTGTTCTCCAAAGAAAAAGCTGATTTTTATTTCGATTATCTTTTTAACGAAATTCCTTGGGAAAATGATGAAGCGGTTATTTTCGGAAAATTAATTTTGACCAAAAGAAAAGTAGCCTGGTTCGGTGAAAAACCTTTCGAATACACCTATTCAAAACGGACAAAATATGCCAGATTCTGGACGCCCGAATTATTAGAATTAAAGAAGAAATGTGAAGAAATTACTGGCGAAACCTATAATTCCTGCCTTCTGAATTTATACCACGACGGAAGCGAAGGAATGGCGTATCACAGCGATGCCGAAAAAGATTTAAAAAAACACGGAGCCATTGCTTCCCTGACTTTCGGAGCGGAAAGAAAGTTCTTATTTAAACATAAAACAACAAAAGAAAAAGCCGAAATATTTCTGGAAAACGGAAGTTTATTGGTAATGAAAGGAGCCACGCAGGACAATTGGCTGCACCGGCTTCCTCCAACCACAAAAGTAAAAACACCGAGAGTGAATCTTACGTTCCGTACCATTGTAGAATGATTTATTTACATTAATCTACGGTATATTTGTCATGCTGAAATTATCTAAACAAAGTTTTCAATGTATTGTTGAGATCCTTTCAGGATGACAAATTGGATGGATAATTATCTCCCGCAGATTAAGCAAATTTAGCAGATGATTGAGTGGAAAAATCTGTACAATCAGCGAGAACCAAAAAATAAAATAACTTTCAGAACGATTGAATGATGACTTATTTCCACATGCTGAAAGCATCTAAACAAAGTTTTTAATGTATCGTTGAGATCCTTTCAGGATGACAAGCTGTATGATTATCATCTCCCGCAATTTTAGCAGATGATTAAGGGGAAAAAATCTGCACAATCTGCTAAATCCGCGAGAAACAAAAAATAAAATAACTTTCAGAACAATTGAGTGTTCATTTATTTACGTTATGTTTGTCATGCTGAAAGCATCTACACAAAGTTTTAATATATCGTTGAGATCCTTTTATGATGACAAATTGGATGGATAATTATCTCCCGCAGATTTATCAAATTTAGCAGATGATTGATTGGGAAAATCTGCACAATCCGCGAGAAAATAAAAACATAAAAAAAAGCTGTTCCAACCGAACAGCTTTTAAATTTATTTCAAAACTTCAACTTCAATCGAACTGTCATCAAAAACTTTGATAAACGCTTTGGTGTAATCCTCCTTCGTTGCAAAATTCGGGTTTTCCATAAACTTCTGCGGGTTAATAGCAAAAAGCGGGAACCACGTCGAAGAAATCTGGATCTGGATTTTATGTCCCTTTTTGAAAGTATGCACCACATCCTGCAATCTGAAATTCACGGCTGTTTTCTGGTTCGGAACCAAGGCTTCCGCTTTTTCTCTTGAATTTCTGAATCTTGCAGGCATAATTTCACTTCTTACCATCTGATGATAATTTCCATAGATCACCCCGTCTTTTTTCTCAGCAGGTTTAAAATCTTCAGGATAAACATCAATTAATTTTACCGCAAAATCTGCATCCGTAGAAGTGGAAGCAATGTTTAATTTAGCCATAATTTCTCCCGCAAACGTAATGTCATCCGTTAAAACATCCGTTGTAAACGTTAAAACATCAGGTCTTCCTTCTGCAAATCTCTGGTCTTCCGACATATAATTTTTCGGGGTGAAGCCGTTGAAATCTCTTACATTATCAGAGCTTAAAACCGGATTATTAGGATCGCTGTAATATTCTGAAGAACCTTGTCCTGCTGTGTTTTTCAAAGTTCCTTTCGATAAATAGAAATTCACTTTCTGTGCTTCTTTTGGCGGATAGGTTGCAAATTCTCTCCATTGTTTTGCACCGGTGTCATACATTAATGCTTCCGGTAAACCTGCATCCTGTTTTGTATTTCCTTTCAGATAATGATTGAAGAATTTTGTTTCCACATTCTTCTGGTAATACGTTGCAATGCTGTCTCCGAAATAAATCTGGTTGTGGAAATGTTTTCCCTGTTCATACGCCCAGGCTCCGTGAGAGAAAGGTCCCATTACGATCGTGTTTTTCGCTTTCGGACTTGTTTTTTCAATGGTTTTATAAATATTTAAAGGTCCTGAAAGATCTTCCGCATCAAACCATCCTCCAACAGTCATTACCGCATGATTTACGTTTTTCAGATGAGGTAATAGACTTCTTTTCTGCCAGAATTCATCGTAATTCGTGTGGTTCATTATTTCCGTCATGAAGAAATTATCTTTGTAGTATTTTTCATAACCGTCTTTTAAGGTTCCCATGTCTCTGTAAAATTTCAGACCGTCTTCAGAAGTGGCTTTAATCATAGAATCAGAATACCATGCTTTATTTTCAGGCTTCGTTTTCTGAACGCCGAAAACAGGGAAAGTTCTGAAATAGCCCATCATAAATCTTCCGTTGTGAAGAAAATCGTCATTCCAGAAATCTGAAATCGGCGCTTGTGGAGAAGAAGCTACCAAAGCAGGATGTTCAGCTAAAATTCCGACTGCGGTATAAAATCCGGGATAAGAAGTTCCGTATTGTCCTACTTTTCCGTTGTTGTCTTTGATATTTTTCAATAACCACTCGATCGTGTCGTAGGTATCTGTACTTTCATCAACATCTTTCTTTGTTTTTCTTTCAACCTGCGGCGTCATATTGGTGAACGTTCCTTCACTCATGTATCTTCCGCGAACGTCCTGAAACACAAAAATATATTTGTCTTTCATCAGGTATTGGTTCGGTCCCAGTTTGGTTTTATATTCGTTTTCACCATAAGGAGCAACGCTGTAGCAGGTTCTCTGCATCAGAAACGGATATTTGTTTTTGTTGGAAATATCCTTTGGAATGTACACCGAAGTAAACAGTTTTACGCCATCACGCATCGGGATATACATTTCCTTTTTAATAAAATTATCCTTTACAAAAGTATCGGGTTGCTGTTTAGTCTGAGAATTTCCAAAAACAAACAGAAAAACAAACAAAATCGAAAAGTGAATCTTCATTGTTTAAAATTTGCAGCTAATTTAATCATAAAATGGTTTTTAGCACAAAGTTTTAACAACAGGTTGTCATTCTGACGAAGGAAGAATCTAAATTAAATATTATTTTATGGATCTTTTATTTTAAACTTTTTACCGCAAAAGATGCAAAAGATTTAGACACTTTAATTTTTTAAGTCCAATATTTAAATGGAAAAAAGATCACATAAGTTAAGAAAATGAAAGATTTTAACAAAAGAAATTCAAATAAAACTATTTCTTCTTCCCTCCAAATTTATTCAGTTTCATCACCAGAGAAAACATCACATATCTTTTCAATATCAAATCTTCTCTGTCTTCCACGCCGGAAGCGGAAATTGTTCTGGTGACACTTTGGTTTTGGTTGAGAACATCATACACTTTTATACGCGCAGTAAGCTGTTTTTTAAAAAAAGTGTAGCTCACACTTGAATTTAAAAAATAAAAATCCCTCTTGAAGCCAGGTGCGATATTCGAACTCGTGTTGTATTCAAAATCATTTTCAAAGACAAGATTGGTTTTAAAAAAATAATTCGTGAGCTCCAGACTGAAATTCTGAGACGTGTTTTTGATACTTTCAATGCTGTAATTTTGATATCCTGAAAAATTATAATTGATGCTGTAAGATGGTTTGATCGTAATTTTATCTTTTTTTTCATAGGTAAGATTAATTCCCGGGCTGAAATTGTAAGAGTTTCCTGTGAATTGCTGTCCGTTGATAAAACCTCTGTTAAAACTGTAACTAAATCCTGATCTTGGTCTTACATTCAGTTTATGATCTTCCCATTTATACGTTTTTCCTAAACCTGCAATGAAATTGACGCTTTTATTTCCGCTGATGTTCGCGTAAGTCACAAACTGCTTTCCAGAATCATCGTAATATGAATAATTGGTTGTGTTGTTGTTATTGTACACAAAACTGAAATTGAAATAATAGTTTAAATTTTTCTGAATATTATAATTGTTGAAATAAACATTCGTAGAATTCATCCATGAGTTTTTCAAATCAGGATTTCCTTTATACGTTACCAGAGGATTGGATTCATCTACATACGGAATCAGGTTTGCGGAAGATGGGAGGGTGAAATAGGATACATTGGTAATACTTACATTGGAAGTCTGGCTGAAGTTGTAAATCAGTCCGAAATTATATCTCGGAAGCGCAAAATTTCGCTGAAGCTCATAATTTTGTCCGTTGAAAGTGGAATGATAGTTCAGATCTGTAAGATTCAAACCTAAAGATGTCCACATTTTCAGCATTTTTTTATCTAAATTAAAACTGATCTCCGGCGAAAGCTGATTGTTTTTTTCATCCGAACTGTTAGATAAAGCCAGATTGTACACCGTATATTTTCCGGTAGCGGTATCAAAATCATTAACAATTCTTTCATTCACCGAATTTCTCGAATTATACTCCATACTCATCGTCACACTTGCAGAATCCGAAACAGGTTCCGTATATTTTGCATTAAATGAATAATTGTTATTCTGATTTTTACTTTGGCTCAGCTGATTTCTTACATCTCTTTTCGCAACATTTTCCACTCCGTTTTCAAAAAATAAAGTACCGGAATTGATCAGGTTATTGTTTTTATTCTGCTGAATCGAAGTAATTAAATCGGCATAAAAACTTCTGTTTTTCTTTCTGAATTTTCTTGCGTAATGAAGATTAGGCGAGAAACTGTTGTTTTCGGAGTCCGTTACAGTAGAAGACTGACTTTTGTTTAAAAGTTCATCATTCTTAAAAGTCACTGAATTTCCCGTTCTGAAATTATTTGATTTTGTAAAAGAAAACGACGGCGAAAAAGAAATCGTACTGATTGTGTCCGGCTTTATTTTCAAAGTAGAATTCAGTGTGTATTGCTCTCTGTCATTTTCGGCGCGGTTTTCTGAGTCTGTTTTTAAGTTGGAATCGGGAAGAAAAGTGGTTTTAGAAACTTTTGAAGCTGTTTCAAGATTGGTCGTATTTCGTTTGATTCCTAGTTCCTCAATTTCGACTTCCTTGCCCAGTTTATCACTGTAATTCACCCCGATCATCGAAGATTTCTGAATCCCCAGCTTTGAATTTTTACCATTGTCATCATCCATAGAAACACCCTGCGAATTGATATTATTGGAATAACCCAGCAAACTGATCTTGGTCTTATCTTTAAAATAATTAATCAGTCCTTTTTCGTCATACCGTTTATCTGAGCCGTAACCTGCAGAAATTTTTGAAACCCAGCCTTTGTTTTTCTTCTCATCAATATTGAAATTAATGGTTTTGTTCTGTGATTTAGGCGTTTTTCCCGTAAGTTCCTCTTCTTTGGTTTTGGTGGTGGTAATCTGGATGTTTTTAATAATATCGGCGGGAAGATTTTTTAGCGCAATTTTTCCGTCTTTATCAAAAAAAGGCTTTCCGTTCACCATGATCTGGTCAGCTTCTTTTCCGTTGACAGTAATTTTTCCGTTGTTGTCGATCTCCACGCCGTCAATATTTTTGAGCAGTTCTTCAATATTACTGTCGGGACGAACTTTGATAGCTTTCGCATTGTATTCAACCGTATCTTTTTTAATTTTAATCGGCGAAACCGTAATTTTTACCTCTTCAATATCCGAAATCTGGTTTTTATCCAACTGGATGTCTCCCAGATCAATAGATTTGTCGATGGTATCGAATTTTGTGGAGTAAGAAATTAATTTTTCTGCGTCAATCTGTAGAATTGTAGGTTCATTAAGTTCTTTGGTTTTTATTGTAAACAGACCTTCCCTGTTAGAAGCTGTATAATCGACTAATGAAGAGTCTTTCTGTTTTAAAAGATAAATGGTTGCATTCTCCACAGGTCTTTTCCCAAAATCTGTAATTTTTCCTTTAATGACGTACTTTTGGCCGTTCAGCATAAAAAAGCTAAACAAAAAAAGCAGCAACCATAAGATTTTCTTCATTGAATGTTTTTGAACGCGCTAAAATATAAAAAAAACATCCCCGAAAAGGGATGTTCCTATTTTAAATAATGTTAAATCTTTACAATTAAGCTCTCAAATATCTTGAGTAAGCATAACCTTCCTGCCCGTCTTCAGTTTTTACTTTCCACCAGTCATCTGATGTCTGCTCAACCAAAGTTACAGAAGAACCTTTTGCTGCTTTACCTACAACTGCGGCATCCGTAGAAGGTTCCTGTCTGATATTAAGATTAGATTCGTCCGTTGCAACCGTAAGAGCTGCACCTGCTGCCAAACCTGAAACCTGTACGTCAATATTGATGTCTGAAGCAGAATATGTAGAATCAATTGCTCCTAAAGCATTCCAGACCGCATCTTTCGCTGCTGTGTTGGAAGCACTTCCTGAAACGTAAAGAATTCCGTCCTGTTCCTGAACCTGAAGATTAGAAATTCCAGCAGACTGAGCAGCAGAAACCACACTTGAATATTTATCTTGTAATGTGCTCATCTTTAATTACTTTACTGTTAGTTTATTATTGTACTTACCAATTTTCAAAGCATCGATTGATTCTTTTACTTTTCTAGCATCAGCAGAAGATACACTTCCTGTAAGAGTAAGTTCTCCGTTTACTACTTCAACTTTTACCCCCGGAATATCTTTTACGGCATCCTGTACTTTTTGCTGTACCATCGGATCTACCGCGCTTTTAGTTTCCACAGGAGCTACAGCAGGTGTAGCAGGAGCTACAGTCGCCATATCCATTACTTCTTTAACACCGGTAATGGCTTTCAGTTGCTTAATCATTGCATCTTTTGCCTCCTGAGTTTCGAAAGTCCCGCTCAGGTGTGCAACTCCGTCCTTCACCTCTACAGAAGCACTAGGATTTGCTGTTACTACCGTAGTAGCCTGCGTTTGAAGATCGGCATCAGAAACTTTCTTTTTACAAGAAACAGCTCCGAAAGATACAGCTATAGCTAATGCAGCCATTGCGATCGTTTTTTTCATAGTTGTATATTTTTTTATGTTGTTAATACAAGTAAATGTAATAATAAAATTTGTACCAAAAGGATAAAATTCAAATAAATTTTTGTAAATTTTTCTACAATATTTTACTAATCAGATAATTAATTTTAAATCGTGTTTGATTTAACATAATATTATTTGTAGAGGAAATGAAATCTTTCTGCCAATTGTAAAAATATTATATTTGCGAATCTTGAAACATATATATGAAAGGACAGAATAAACTTTTTATAGCAATTATTATTGCACTCGTGATCGGTGTGGGAATCGGCGGACTTGTACATACACAATATCCGGAAAGTGCAGAATCTTTTTCTAAAAATATAAAACTTCTGGGAACGGTGTTCATCCGTCTCGTTCAGATGATTATTGCTCCGTTGGTTTTCACAACTCTTGTTGTAGGAATTGCCAAAATGAGCGATATTAAAATGATCGGAAGAGTAGGGACGAAAGCGATGCTGTGGTTTATTTCTGCTTCGTTAATTTCATTATTCATTGGATTAATGCTCGTAAACTGGCTTGAACCGGGACACGTAACCAAACTTCCGATTCAGGATGCTGCTTCCGCAGAAGAACTATTGAAAACCAGCAAAGGTTTCTCTATGGAAGACTTTGTAAAACATATTATTCCTAAAAGTATTTTCGAAGCTTTTGCAACCAATGAAGTATTACAGATCGTTGTATTTTCCATCATGTTCGGAATTGCTCTTGCCAATTTAGGTGAAGAATATTCTCAGCCTGTAATCAAATTATTCGATATTATAGCACACGGAATCCTGAAAATGGTAGGATACATCATGTGGTTTGCGCCGCTTGGAGTATTAGGTGCTATTGCTGCGGTAGTCGCGACCAATGGTTTTGAGATTTTTAAAGTCTATGCCATTTATTTAAGAGATTTTTTCTTCGCTTTAGGCGTACTTTGGCTCGTACTTTTACTGGTTGGATATTTAATTTTAGGCAACCGTCTTTTCGAATTGTTAAGAAGAATAAAAGAACCTTTGCTGATTGCTTTTTCCACGACAAGCTCGGAAGCTGTTTTCCCGAAATTGGTGGAAGAACTGGAAAGATTTGGCTGTAATAACAGAGTGGTATCGTTTATTTTACCATTAGGATACTCTTTCAATCTGGACGGAAGCATGATGTACATGACGTTTGCTTCTATTTTCATCGCTCAGATCTACGGAATTGAAATGACGGTAGGACAGCAGATTACGATGCTTCTGGTATTAATGCTAACTTCAAAAGGAATTGCGGGAGTTCCGAGAGCTTCTTTGGTAATCATTGTGGCAACCTGTTCCATGTTCGGCATTCCGCCGGAAGGAATTGCTTTAATTCTGCCAATCGACCATTTTTGCGATATGGGAAGAAGTATGACCAACGTTCTCGGAAATGCTTTGGCAACCTCAGCGGTTTCTAAGTGGGAAGGACAGTTGGAAAATCATGGCGGGAATCTGTAATTAATGATTGAAAAGTCAATTTCATTTCGATTGTGAAATGTGAATTATTAAAGAGAAAGTTTACAAGCAAAACGAATTCACCATTGACGATTCATATCTTATAAAAAATCAAGCTAGGCTGTGAGTGGTCAATAGTGAATTTTTAATTTTCATTATTGACCATTTATTTTTGACCACGACTTCTAATCACGTAACCATTGCTATCATTTGCTGAGTGAAACGCCATTGCGAACGAAAAATATTTTCAATCCTATTAAATAAAATCTTTGCGATCTTTGTTTTAAGAAAAGATTCTTCACTCCACTGCGATTCGATCAGAATGACAGATTCTATTTAAAGAAATTTAATTCAAAAATTAGCAATGAGAAAAATTAGAATTACACTGCTATCATTTGCTGAGTGAAACGCCATTGCGAACGAAAAATATTTTCAATCCTATTAAATAAAATCTTCGCGATCTTAGCGTTTATAAAATATTCTTCCCTCCGTTGCGCTTCGATCAGAATGACAGCTCCATTTAAAGAAATTTAATTCAAAAATTAGCAATAATAAAAACTAGAATGATACTTTTATCATTTGCTGAGTGAAACGCCTTAGCGAACGAAGAATATTTTCAATCCTTTTAAATATAACCTTTGCGATCTTTGTGTTAAATAAGATTCAAAACAATCAAATGAATTTACAACATCATAAAAACTTAATTACAGAAAAAGGTTTTACCGTCATCAACAATATTTTTTCCGATGAAGAAATTGAAAAGATCAGTGAAGTTATCCAAAATATAGACACTTCTAAAGAAACTTTCAGAAAGTCGGAAGATCTTTTTGCTATCCGACAGTTTTTAAAGGAAATTCCGGAAGTAAAAAAATTGATTTTTAATGAAAATTTAAGAACAATCATCAAAGAAATTTTCGGCGAAAAATATTTTGTGGTAAAAAGCATTTATTTTGATAAACCTGAAAAATCAAACTGGTATGTTGCGTATCATCAGGATTTAACAATTTCTGTTGATAAAAAGTTGGAATTGGAAAATTTCGGACCATGGACAACGAAACAGAATCAGTTTGCGGTTCAGCCTCCTTTGAATATTTTGGAAAATATTTTCACTATAAGAATTCATCTGGATAAAACGAATGAAAACAATGGAGCACTCAAAGTGATACCGAAATCCCACGCCAAAGGAATTTACAGACCGGAAACCATCGATTGGAACGCAGAAACTGAAACTATCTGCAATGTCGAAAAAGGCGGAATTATGATTATGAAACCTTTACTTCTTCACGGTTCCAACCGGACAACAAACGGCAGAAAAAGAAGAGTGATCCACATTGAATTTTCTGATATGGAATTACCCGCAGAACTGAACTGGTCGGAAAGAATGAATTAATTTTTAACTACAAAGTTTTTATTCAGAACGAAACGGAAAATCTTTTTTCTCCCGCAGATTACACAGATTTTGCAGATGTTTGTATTAAAAAGATCAGCAAGATTAAAAAAACAAAACCTCTTTCAAGCCGAAAGAGGTTTATTATTTAGAGGAATTTTTAAAAATTATTTCACAGAAATCTCATCCACAAAAATATAAGCATCGCCGCCGGCTCCCTGATGCCACTCCGGAAGTTTCCCGAAATGATAGGCTTTTACTTTTACGTAGCGTGCCTGTGTAGGAAGAACCTCCGTTGAAAAATTCTTTACCTGAACCGTTTCATCTTTCGGATCCAGAGTATTTTCAACTGTTTTCAGCAAAATAAAATCTTTTCCGTTGTTGGAAACATAATATTCCACTTTTTTAGGCATCAAAATCCATGCGCGGCTGTCCTGAAGATAGGTTGAAGATAACTGAGTGAATTGTTGAGGTGATTTCATGTCGATAATCGCTTCAAAAGTCTGCCCCTGATAACCCAGCCATTCTCCTTTTCTCCAGTTGGTGTCACCGTTGATTCCGTCGATTAACGATAATTTTCCGCTTGCTGTGTATTGTGGAGTAGGAGTGGAATTTACCGTAATGTCCCAATTATTCGGTCTTCTGTTGAAATTGGCTCTTACAATTGAGCTTTTTTCGCCATTTCTTTCCGCGTAAGCCGCAACCTGAGTGGTTTTAGTAATAGTAAAAGGACCTTTATAAGCGGTAAACATTTTTCTTACGTTTGCATCACCCTCATCCAGCGTCATATAGTAAATTTTGTCATCAGGATTTAGCGCTGTGATCTCAACCTTTGTATTTAAATCAAAAATTCTGGCAGCAGAAATAACAGGAGATGCCGTTAATTCATCATATTTAAAATCTTTGAATGATTTTGCATTTTCAAAACCAAGTTTTTTAAGCTCTTCTCTGTTTGTATTGGGAGTAATCGTTCTTGTTGTTCCATCCTCAAGATGAATTTTAACCTCATCAAAATAAGGCTTCGTCGTCTGCCATTCCGGTAAACCGGGAGTTACAGAGTAAATTCCCATAGCACTCAAAATATACCATGCGCTCATCTGTCCGCAGTCTTCATTTCCAATCAGTCCGTCCGGTGTATTTTTGTAATAATTATCAAGGATGAATTTAATTTTTGCATCTGTTTTCTCAGGCTTTCCCACATAATTATAAAGATATGCGATGTGGTGGCTCGGTTCATTTCCCTGTGCATATTGTCCGATTAATCCGGTAATATCCACTTGTTCTCTTCCTGTGGTTTTGTCCGGTGCAGAAAAAATACCATCAATAAACTGTTCAAATTTCTCTTTTCCGCCATGCGCCGCGATCAGTCCCGGAATATCCTGCTGAACAGAGTAGGAGTAATGCCAAGAATTTCCTTCTGTATAATTGTTATTAACTTCTCTCGGCTCAAAAGGTTCATACCAGTTTCCGTTTTTTCTCGGCTGCATAAATCCATTCTTTGGATTGTACAGATTTTTCCAGTTCTGGGAACGTTTCATGAAATACTGATAGTCTTCTTTCTTGCCTAAAATTTTAGCCATTTGAGCGATACACCAGTCGTCGTAAGCATATTCTACGGTTTTGGAAACACTTTCATGCTCATCATCAATGCTTATGAAATTATTCTGTTTGTAAGCATTTAACCCAAAAATATCCAGCATGGCAGAATTTTTAGAAGCCTGAAATGCTTTTTCATAATCAAATCCTGTAATTCCTTTTGCCATCGCATCGGCAATAACAGAAACTGCGTGGTAACCGATCATGCATTCCGTTTCGTTAGACGCCAGTTCCCAAACCGGCAGCTTTCCGCCCTGTTCGTATTGTTTAATAAAGGTATTGATGAAATCTGCCGTTCTTTTTCTGTCGATTAAAGTCATCAAAGGATGCGCTCCGCGAAAAGTATCCCAAAGTGAAAAAACTGAATAATAATCGAACCCGTTTGCCATGTAGAATTTGTTATCACGACCTCTGTATTTTCCGTCAACATCCATATTGATGTTCGGTTGCGTGAAAACGTGATACATTGCAGTATAGAAAACTGCAAGTTTATTTTTGTCGGAAGATTTGACTTCGATTTTAGATAATTCTTTATTCCAGTCTGCAACAGCATTTTTTTGAATGTCATCAAAATTATCAGACTTTCCTTCAGCCAGCATATTTTTTGCCGCTCCTTCGTACCCTGTAGGTGAAATCGCCACTTTTACAAGAATTTTTTCGCCTTTTTTGACCTTTGTAGAAAATGCTATTTGAATTTCATCACCTTTTGTAACTTTCTCAGGTATAGAAACCCCTCTTTCGCTAGGCTTTACAACATGATCTTTAGATCTAAACATCGGTTTTGAAAACTCAATTCTTGCATAAATGTATTGGTTCGTTGCCCAAGCTTCACTTCTGCGGAAAACTTCAATCGTTTTATCATCAATGATTTTTACTTCGCCTTCCAGCAGTTTATCTCTGTGATTCAGATCTAAAATAATATTCGCATTTCCTGCATTGTTGAAGGTATATTCATGGTAACCGACTCTTTTAGTCGTGGTTAAACGAACATCAATATTGTTTTTTTCTAATTTAACGGAATAAAATCCTGCGGTTGCTTTTTCGTTCTTATGAGAAAATCTGGATGAATATTCTTTAGGTGTTAAACCCGGTTTTCCCATCGTTGGCATCAGCATAATATCACCATAATCCGAAACTCCGGTTCCGTTGAGGTGCGTGTGAGAAAATCCGTAGATCACAGAATCTGAATAATGATAACCGCTGCAGCCGTCCCAGCTTCCGTCGATTCTGGTGTCAGGAGAAAGCTGTACCATTCCGAACGGAACAATAGCTCCGGGAAAGGTGTGACCATGACCGCCGGTTCCTATAAAAGGATTCACATACTGCGAATAATTCTGGGCTTTGATACATAGGGAAGTGAGAAAAAAAAGTAAGATGAATTTTTTAGAGTTCATTGGTTTGGTGATGTAATTTTTACTTGATATAGATTTCAACAAATCTAACAAAATTTCATTAATAATGAGGAAATACACATTGCGCCGAATTAATAAGGACTTATGAAACCGTTTTTATGATTAAATGAAGGGAAATAATTTATTTTTAATAAGCTTGTTTTTACTAAATCTTTTTTCCTCAAAAGAAAATATCTATCAGTCTCTTTACTTATTCTAAATAGCTAAAAATTACGTAAATTTGTAAACAATTTATTTAGTTTATGTTGACGAAAGAAAAGGTACAGGGTTTCCTTAAAGAGATAGAAGTTGATGATTTGGTGAATAATCTTCAGATAATGGGCAATGATGTCTATATTGACATGACGGCTCATTCTCCCGCAATGCACGAAAAGAAAAAGCTTGAAGCTGCAATGAAGCAGGCTTTCGCAAGCGAGTTTGGCGAAGATGTTAATCTGAAATTAAAGATCGTTTCTCCGGAGCCGAGCGAAATTCAGCAAAGCCAGATCAAAGGAAAGCAAATTCCGGGAATTCAGAATATTATTGCCATTGCTTCCGGAAAAGGAGGGGTTGGTAAATCTACAGTTTCTGCAAATATGGCAGTGACTTTCGCAAAAATGGGCTTCAAAGTAGGATTGTTAGATGCAGATATTTACGGCCCTTCAGTTCCTACCATGTTTGATACGGAAGGTGAAAAACCAATTTCTGTAGAAGTGGACGGAAGAAATCTGATGAAACCTATTGAAAATTATGGCGTAAAAATGCTTTCGATAGGATATTTTTCAGGAGCGAATCAGGCAGTTGTCTGGAGAGGTCCGATGGCTTCAAAAGCATTGAACCAGATGATCCGCGATGCAGCTTGGGGAGAACTGGATTTCCTACTTATTGATCTTCCTCCGGGAACAGGAGATATTCATTTATCCATCATTCAGGAGGTTCCTGTGACAGGAGCAGTAATTGTAAGTACACCACAACACGTTGCTCTGGCAGATGTAAGAAAAGGTATTGCAATGTTCCAGATGGAAAGCATCAACATTCCGGTTCTTGGATTAATTGAGAATATGGCGTACTTTACACCTGAAGAATTGCCGGACAACAAATATTATATCTTCGGACAACAGGGAGCGCAATATCTTGCAGATGATCTTGGAATTCCTGTTTTAGGGGAAATTCCTTTAATCCAGAGCATCAGAGAAGCGGGAGATGTCGGAAGACCGGCAGCTTTACAGGAAGGTTCCAAAATTGCTGAAATCTATACGGAAACTGCCCGAAAAATGGTAGAGAGCCTTGTGGAAAGAAATAAATATCTTCCGCCAACAGAAGCGGTAAAGATTACTACCATGGCTGGATGCTCGCCAAAAGCAAAATAATGATTTTTTTTTAAATCTGAAAAAAACAGAGAACTGAACTGAAAAAAATATGGAAACAAATATAACGCACGAAGATACTGTAACAAGAGTTTTGGAAGCTCTGGAAAGCATCCGTCCGTTTCTGAATAAGGACGGTGGTGATATCGAGCTTATCGATGTGAAAGACAGTCTGGTTTACGTAAAACTTTTAGGAAACTGTTCCGGGTGTTCTTTAAATTTTTCAACCTTAAAATTAGGCGTGGAAAATACCATTAAGCAATATGCTCCGGAAATAGAGAGAGTAATAAATGTAGAGTAGAAGAGTAAAAAATAAATATTTTATAAGACAGATCGTTTAAGGTCTGTCTTTTTTTTATCCTTAGTTTACCGTAACAGATTTTCTATTTATTTTAATATAGATCTTAAAGTTTCTGACGAGAATAGTGGCAGAAGCGGATGTAATTTAAATTACTTACCATGTCGAATGCCATTGTTTGGTTAGAAGATATCCCTGAATCTGGAATTTATCAAAAAAAATGTGATCAGCATGAAATAGAGAAATTATCTATATATTACTTTCAGACAGGTCTTTAAACCTGATATTGCTGTTTTTTAAGAAAAATTTAAAGAATATTATGAAATTTTTTATAGTAATAATTCTAAGTGTTCATGAATATTTTATGTGCTATTTTTGTACAGAATTGTTTACAATGCGATATGGGGATGTATGCTTGTAATATACTTTTATTCTTATGTTTTAGATGTTTCATATTTTTTTAGCAGTTGGTGTAAAAAAGTGGAAATAATATGTTCTGAAAAATTTCAGGATAATACAGTATATTGAATGTTTGTAAATCTCTTTAATCAGGTAAAATATAACAAAAAAATAATATTGGTCTGTAACTTGTATTGAAACTGTAAAAATTGAATGGAAAGCAATTTTCCGAAAGGGAAATTATTAAAACTAACACTATGAAAAATATACTCATTGCTGACGGTCATTATGTTGTAAGAATGGGAACTTCGCTCATTTTAGAAACGAAACTTGAATATCAGTGTACTATAGATTTCGCAGGAACTTATCTTGAAGCAAAAGAAAAAGTTTCTGAAAAGATATATGATCTTTTAATTATTGATATTGATATTCCGCAGAGTATTTTCAAAGCAATGGTAAAGGAACTGAAAAAGAAACAGAAACAATTAAGGATTCTTATCTTTTCCAATTACGATGAAAATGTAGGAATTCAGTACATAGAAGAAGGAGCGGCGGGATATCTTAATAAAGGCGCCACAGAAGAAGAAATCTTAGCAAGCGTGAAGGCAATATTCGAAGAGGGATATTATTACACGGTAGATATGATGAAGAAACTCGTTATGCAGTCTACGGATATTCACTCTGTGGAGCGGCTTTCAAAAAGGGAATTTCAGATTTTTAAACTCCTCGCAGAAGGCAACGGAAATATAGAAATTTCGAATAGTCTGAATCTCAAAATGTCGACAATCAGTACCTATAAGAAGAAAATTTTTGAGAAACTGCAGGTTAAAAATGTGGTAGATCTCGTAAGAATCTATGACGATATGCATTAAAAAGCAGTCGCGGCGAAAGAATTTCGCCGCGATTTTTATTTTACAGTGACTTGAATTTCGAATTCCTAAAATAGATGCAGAATACTTTCGAAGTTTGATTTCAGCAGTTTCTTACTTATTTTCTCTGTTTGCAAGCCCTTTTATAGCTTCATGCCTTATCTGATGGTCTTTAGAAAAACAATTTTTATACAAGACCTGTCTGATTTCTTCATCGTAATATTCGATTTGTGTTCCAAGACCAAAAGTAGCCCAGTCCCTCACTCTAAGGCTTTTATCCTGTGCCAGTTTTATCATCATTTTTACTGCTTTATAATTCTCAACTCCCAGCAAAGAGAAAGTAAGTGCATACCTTATCTCTTTAGATTCTGAGTGTTGAAATTTTTCTAAAGTTCTGAAATGCTTTGTTTTTAAATATTGGTTGTTGTGACCAATGGCAAAAAGGCATGTACAAATAAGATTTTCATCAGATGTTGTTCTTAAAATTTCAAAGATTTTATCAAAAAGAGACTCAACAAAGTTTCCACGTTTATTTCCTGATTGGCATAGAATATCAATCCCGATTTGTTTAAATTTTACATCATCAGAATCTATCATTTCAAAACATTCCGAAATCATTTCATCATTTACATATGTTCTTAATTTTGAAATATGATTCCAGTAATAACTTTTATATTTTGCTTTGAAAGCTTTTTTGATTAAAAAATTAATGTCCGGATTATCCATCTTAAATTTCAGATAAATTTTCAATAATCTCTTTAATCACCTTTAAAACCTCAGTAGACTTTTCCCGGATGATCAGCTTATTTTTTTTATTTACAATAAGTTCTGTAAAATGGTTGTCTTCTGTATTGATGTCAACAATAAATGCTCCGTATTTCAATGCAGTTTCAGCAATGGCAAGCGGAAGGTTTGTGGCTCCGGAAGTTCCGATAATGAAAAGCACTCCGCTGTTTTTTGCCACTTTCAGAGAACTGAATTTCTTATTGGTTTTTTCATCATAATATTCATCAAACCACAAAATATTCGGGCGCATCCAGTGTCCGCAATACAAGCAGGTAAGCAATTCAATATCTTTTGCTGTAAGATCTTCATCGATGTCTTTGCCTTTAATTTCTTCCGGAAGATTCAAAATTTCCTTACATCCGTTCGAACATTTAATTTCACGGTTATTTCCATGAATTTCATAAATTCGCTGATTTCCTGCGCGCCTGTGAAGATTGTCTATATTTTGTGTGATCAGATGAAACCGGTCCTGCAGCATTTTTTCAATTTCAGCTAAATGAAAATGGCTTTCATTGGGTTCTGCACTTTCAAACATTTTTTTCCTGAAAAGAGAAAATTGAAGAACTTCTTCAGGGTGCTGTTTAAAATATTTCAGCGTTCCGAATTCTTCCGGCTTATGAAACTGCGTTCCTTTTACCCAGATTCCGTCTGTTCCGCGATAGGTAGGAATTCCGCTGTCGGATGAAATTCCTGCTCCCGTTAAAAAAGTGAAAAGATTTCGTTTTTCTTTATGGTAAACCTGACGGATGATTTCTTCTAATTGCGTTCTCATGGTATTTCAAAGTTTAAAACTACTGAATTTCTTTAAAACAAAAAAGCCCCGAAAATCGAGGCTCATTTAATCAACTAAATAATATATAATCTACTTTACAATAACTCTTTTCAGATGTCCTTCGGAAGTTTTTATAAGATAAACTCCTGTGGAAAGCATCGAAGTGTCGATTGTTAAAGCATTTTTTTCTTTTCCAATCTGTTTTCCGGACATATCATACAATTCATAGTCCTGCGCTCTGTTGAAATACAGAATATTTCCTTTCGTTACCGGATTTGGGAATACATTGAAAGTTGCTTTTTCAGATTTTACCTCTCCGGTTGCCAGAGTCGGAGCATTGGTAATTTCATACATCGATAATGTACCGCTGATTTCATTGGCAACAATTACATACCCTTTTCCGGTTGTTGTATTTTCTGGGGCAATGTAGATAAGTCCTTCCGGTCCGTTATCGCCTCCATAAGCAGAAGTCATTCTCGAATGCTTGTAATCTGTGAAAGCAGGATTGTTAGGATCTGTAATATTATAAACCATTACTCCGCCGGTTCTTTCCAGTGTAATGAAGGCGTATGTTTGTCCGTTAATATTTCCTAAAGCAACTCCTTCCGGTTCTGGACCTTTTGCACGGCTTCTGCTTTTAACAGTATTGGATTCATTATCTGCATTAAAGATCAATGGATGATTGGCAGCAATATATCTCTCAAAACGGTCTCCACTGTCGTAAACGATCTGTTTTGTATCTGCATTGAAGATTGAGAATGAACGCGCTCCCAAAGCTGCTATTTCCTCGAAATCTGTATCTCCGTCTGTATTTCCTGTTGCATTGGAAACTCTGAATCTTCCTAAATTATAAGAAGCTTTTAAAACAGAAGACTGTGGAAAAATAGCCGGATCTAAAGTATAATCATTCGCGCCTACTGTAGTTCTTTCACTGAATCCTGCAAGATCTTTTTCATCTCCTTCGTTGGCAGTTACAATATAATTGGTTCCTCCAACTTTATAATTCTGTACTCCATCCGGAAGAAAATAAGCTTTCACAGGCCAGTTAGCAATTAAAATTTCTCCGTTGTTATCGGAAGCATCAAAGCCGTTTCCGGGAATGCTCATGTCTTTTTTACCCAATCCCCAAATTCCTGTAATGGTTTTTGTGGCTAAATTAACTTCAGCAACTGCATTGTTTTCCTGAAGTGTAACCCATGCTTTCTGACTGTCTGAGCTAATTGTAATGTATTCAGGTTCTAAATCCTGAGAAAGCGTATTGTTTGTTCTTACTTTTCTTACACCGGTTGCCGCTAAAGCAGAAACCTGAGAATCAAAAGCATTAAAATTAAGCGTTGTAACATTGCTTTGCGTAAGATTAGCAATTCCGCCCGAAATATCAATAATGCTGATTGTTCCTTCCGGATCTACGGTATAAGCATCGTTCGGCTCGCCTTCATTGGCGGTCATTACTTTTGTTCCGTCCGGTGAAAAAGTAATCATATCCGGTAAAGCTCCTACGGTAACCTGCTTCAGGAAATTTCCGTTGATATCAAAGAAAACTACAGAACCGTTCAGCTGCGGATTGGTGTTCGGAGAAGCCGCAGCAATAATTCCGTTTTTTACGGCAATGCTTGTAATTCCGCCGTAAGGAGCCATATTAATGGTATTAACAACGGTTGGCGAAGTAGGATTGCTGAAATTAATAATATCAAAAACATCGGTGATGGAACTGATGGTAAATAATCTCTGTGTGGCAGGATCATGAACCACAATTTCCGTAGAACTGGTATTGGTTCCCGAAGGATCAAAACTTCCGATATAATTTAAAGAAATCTGATGAGTCGGAACCGGAGCAGGTTTATCATTATCTATAATATAAACTGTTGCATTGCTGTCTCCGGAAATGGTTGCTCCGACCGGATTTTCAAGGCTTACTACAAAATATTCAGCCTGCTGTTCTTCCAGCGAATCATCGATGATCGGGATGTTTACGGTATAACTCGTTGTGGAAGGAGTAAGATTAATCGTCTGATTCGTTAGTGTAAAGTCGCTGCTGTTTGCCGTGCTGAAAGGAGCAGGTTTCACCACTAAGTTCACTGTTGAATTTGACGGATTTGTAACATTTATTTTAAATGCTAAAGTTCCTGTATTTTCATTGACCTTAATAAAGTTTTTATCCAACGAAATTGAGGTTCCTGCGGTGGTAAAAGTGGTGGAAGTAACTGCCGTCACTGCATTATCACTGGTATCTTCTACCATGTTAGGTTTTAAAGCCAGATAATACGTTTGGTTGGGGATTAAAGCTACAGTCGGGATCACTGTAATTTTATTGCTGGAAAACGTAGTTGTAAAGGGAACCTGAGAACCTGAAGCATTTCCAAGGCGGAAATCGACAAGTATTTGTGCATTAGAATCGTTGATCGCGGAATTGTCTGTTAACCTTACACTTTCATTAAAAGAAATCGTAGGATTTACAGTCGTTAGAGCATTATTTGTGTTGTTTGAGGGAAGATAAGTTACCGTGGGTGGAGTAGTGTCGGCAGCATTAATGAGGGTTGCATCTACGGTAAAATTATCGAAACGGTTGTTACCCACAGTTCCTCCGGAACCTTGTGAGAATTCAACTTTAAGTTTAAAATTAGGATTGTTGGCTGCTCCTGAGATTGTCGAAAAATCTAAAGTAATGAGTTGAGGATTGGCATCTAAAGGAGAAACCGTCTGAAAAGTAACGAAATTTGTTCCGTCCACAGAATATTTCCACGTCTGCGTTCCTGCTCCGGAACCGGATCTTCTTGTCGTAAATTTCACGACAACATTATTGTATCCTGTTGTTGGCAAATTGAACTGAAGATTTCCGTTGATCGGGAAATTATAGCGTAAATGCGTTCCTGAAACATCTCCGTTTCTCGCATTGAAATTGTCGATATTGAAATTCTGTCCTGTTCCGTTGGCGAAATCTACATCAGTAGTTCCGTTGATTACGGCTGTCATCGAACCTCCCACCAAAGTGGAAGTCGGGGTAGTGATGGAAGCTGCCGAAGCATTGTTGTTGAAGTTCCAGTAATGGATAAGAGAGGTCTGCCCGAAAACCGCTCCCTGAAGAAAGAATGCGGCGACAACAGAACTTTTTAACAGGTAGTTGTTAATCATTTTTTACTTACATTAAATTTATGCAAAAATGAAGGTTCTACTTTGCAAAGATTTTAAGCAAATTTTAAAAAATGATTAATAAATAACAGGTAAGAATAAATTTAAGTTAATAATAAAAATAATAGCCATGAAATACAGAAATCGATTTCAGTTGAAACGATTTTAGAACGGATGATTCCCCAAAAATATTTTTATTTTGAGACCTGACCGGAAAAACGCAAATTTTTACCTGTGAACTTATTTCCTTCCATGGGATGCTTCTGCATATAAAAAAATCCTGAAATTGCCGTCAGAACCAATAAAATAAAAGCTACCAGAAAAATTCTTTTTAACATTTCCTTCATATCGCCAGATTTTTAATGTCCTTAATTTCTAATGTTGAAGTCGGATACCCTTTTAGTACAGCATTAATCATTGCAATACCCACTTCTTGTAAAGTTAATGATTTTGATGGTAATAAAACAGGGAAAATCCAAATTAAAGGTTTAAAAAACCATTTTACATTTTCCTGACCTTCAACGGGTTTCATAAATCCCGGTCGAAAA
This sequence comes from Chryseobacterium sp. VD8, assembly GCF_037149975.1. Classification (NCBI taxonomy): domain Bacteria; kingdom Pseudomonadati; phylum Bacteroidota; class Flavobacteriia; order Flavobacteriales; family Weeksellaceae; genus Chryseobacterium; species Chryseobacterium sp. VD8. Next base: position 32,882 of record NZ_JBBCQL010000007.1, read on the forward strand.
TTATATGCAGCCCTGAATCCAAGCTTTCTGAGTGCATTTTCTGTTCTGCCTTTAACTCTTGCCCACATTATTTTCCCGCTTTCCGTTTTGTCGGTATGCGCTCCGGAAACATAGTTGAACACCATATCCGGATTCTGATGAAGTACTGCTTTTGCAAAATGCAGCGTCGTATCATACGTAATTTTGGTATACTCTTCCTCGCTCATTCCTACACTGCTGATTCCTGCACAGAAAAAGACGGCATCATAGCCTTTGAAGTTTTCATCATTCAGATCTATCTTTAAAAAATCTGAAACTATATATTCTTTTAATTTGGCGTGTTTTTTACCCGACGGTTTTCGGCTTACACTGAGGATTTCAGAAATATTAGGATTCTCAAGACATTCCATCAAAACGCCTTCACCTACCATTCCTGTTGCTCCTGTGAGAATTATTTTTATTGAATCCATTTTTTACTGTTATTACTGTTGTTGACGTTTTCAGTAATGCTTTTACTTTATGTGGTATCAAAAATTATACATTTTTTTAGTTTTTTGAAATTTGGGTATTATTTAACCTAATTGATAAGGGTTTCAGGGTTTCGGCGGCTGCGAAGCAGCCGCCGAAACCTTCAAATCAAGCAAAAAACTTCTGAAACCATAAATAAAAAGCCGATCAGTTCAATCTGGTCGGCTTTTAAATTTCTATACTATAATATATGTTTATTTCTTATCCTGCAATTTGCTGTAAATATTGTGGATTAAACCATCTGCAACAGAAATTTTAGGTACAAAAATCCTGTTGATTTCCGACCATGACATCACATTGTTGAAGATCTGTAACGCGTGAACCAGAACGTCGGCTCTGTCTTCGCGAAGATTATATTTTGTCATTCTTTCATCAACGGTAAGATCATCAAACTCTTTATACACTTTTTTAAGATGAGAAAGAGACATCGGTTTGCCGTCTTTTGTTTTACTCATGGAAAAAACTTTGTTGATGTTTCCTCCCGATCCAATAGCTACAATCGGTTTTTTGCTGTTGATATTTTTTCGGATTTCTTCCTTCATATCTTTCCAGTTGTCGGGCGTTACCAGATTGTTCAGCAAACGTATGGTTCCGATATTAAAAGACTTTTCGTACTTCATTTTTCCGTTTTCGTAGAAAGTAAGCTCTGTAGAACCTCCGCCGACATCAATATACAAATAGGCAAATTCTTTATCAAGACCTTCGGCAACATGATTTTCAAAAACCAGAGTTGCTTCTTCGTCTCCGGAAATTATTTCAATATTAATTCCTGAAGTTCTTTTCACCTCTTCAATAATTTTCTGTCCGTTGGCTGCGTCACGCATGGCACTCGTAGCACAGGCTCTGTAATGTTCCACTTTGTAAATTTTCATCAGATCGCTGAAAATCTTCATCGAGTCGATTACCATTTTTTCTCTTTCCTCTCCGATCTTTCCTAAGCTAAAGACATCCATTCCCAGTCTCAGAGGAATTCTCAAAAGATTCAGCTTAATAAATTCGGGCTGTTTGTTGTTTATTTTTACTTCATTAATCAAAAGTCGGGCGGCATTACTTCCTATATCTATGGCTGCGATCTTCATTTTTTATTCGTTTTGGCTTTTAAATATCGATAGGTTTCAATCTGAGAACGGCACTCTTCCTTATCGTTATCAATATATTCGTTGCTCAGTTTTTTGTCTAAAATACGGGCTTTTACATTATCTTTCAACTGGATGTCGAGAATATCCTTCAGTTCTTTCTTTAAATTTTTATCGGTAATTTTTGCAGCGGCTTCAATTCTGTAATCCAGATTCCTCGTCATCCAGTCCGCGGAAGAAATATACATATCTTCGGCTCCTTTATTGTAAAAATACATCACTCTGGCGTGTTCCAGATATTCGTCTACAATGCTGATTGCCTTTATTTTTTCTTTAAACTCTTTTTGGTTCACCGCACAGTAAATTCCTCTTACAATCATTCTGATGACAACTCCGGCTTGTGCCGCTTCATATAACTTTTCAATCAGAAAGCGGTCGCTTACAGAATTGGCTTTAATGATCATTTCTGCGTGTCTTCCCGCTTTGGCTTCTTCAATTTCCTTATCAATATGATGTAGAATCTTTTCACGCATAAACTGCGGACAGACAAGTAAACTCTTACAGGTTTTAAGAACAGGCAGATAATCTTCCTTCGGCTTTTTCAGAACATTGAATACCTTATTAATGTCTGCCATAATTCCGCGGTCTGCGGTCATTAGCAGATGATCTCCATAAATTCTGGCGGTTTTTTCATTGAAATTTCCCGTACTTACAAAACCGTACTGGATGGTTTTGTTATGAGACCTTTTCTTGATGACGCATAATTTGGCATGAACTTTCTTATTCGGAAGACCTATCAATACGGTAATTCCTTCAGGTTCCAGCATTTCCTTCCATTCAAGGTTCGATTCTTCATCAAATCTTGCCTGAAGCTCAAGCATTACCGTCACTTCTTTACCATTTCTTGCCGCATAAATTAAAGCATTGATGATTTTCGAACTGCTCGCTAAACGATAGGCTGTAATCTGAATCGACTTTACATCAGGATCCATTGCTGCTTCACGAAGAAGATCAATTACAGGATTGTATTTGTGATAAGGGAAGGTAAGAAGAACATCATGTTTCAGAATAACATCCGTTACTCTTTCCGTGTTTTCAAAAGCGGGGTGGGTAAAAGAAGTTCTTTCAACAGGCTTTTCATACCTTTCAAAAACGTCGGGAAAATCCATGAAATGTTTAAAATTATGAATTTTTCCTCCGGGAATGATGCTGTCTTTTTTTGTCAGGTTTAATTTTCGGATCAGCATTTCAAGAAGAGCCTTGTCCATATCTTTATCGAAAACAAAACGGGTAGGTTTTCCTTTTCTTCTGTTTTTTAAACCTTTTTCAATTTTTTCGGCAAAATTGGTACGGATATCATTATCAAGTTCCAGTTCTGCATCTTTGGTTACTTTAAAAGCATTGGCCGCAAATTCATCATATCCGAAATAGGAGAAAATATGAGGCAGGTTAAAAGTAATCACATCTTCCAGAAGCATTACATTTTTCTCTTCCACATCTTCGGAAGGAAGCAGAACAAATCTTCCTACAAACCTTGAAGGGATTTCAATAATGGCATAATTGCTGGAATACTGCCAGTCTTTTTTCCGCATCGCTACACCCAGATAAAGACTTTTGTCCCGCATGTAAGGCATAGGTGTATTTTCATGAAGCAGAATAGGAATAACATTGGATTCTACCACTTCATCAAAATATTTTCTTACAAACTCTTTCTGATTGGAAGATAAATTTTTGGCTGTTTTAATATAAACATGATGTTCAGCCATTTCCGCCTGAATTTTTTTCCAGGTTTTATCAAAATTCTGCTGCTGTCGCATCACAATATCATTGATCTTCTGGAGAATTTTGGAAGGCGGCTGATAAAAAGATTCTGCAATAACTTTTTCTTTGAAATCCATGGCGCGCTTTAAACCTGCAACCCGCACACGGAAAAATTCGTCTAAATTGTTGGAGAAAATTCCTAAAAAACGGATTCTTAAATGTAAAGGGACTTTTTCGTCCATGGCTTCCTGTAAAACCCTCTCGTTGAAGGCAAGCCAGGTAATATCTCTCGGATTGAAATGTAATGACATTCTCTAGTGTATAATTTATCAAAAATAATAATTCGTGGTATCTCTGAAAACCTTTTTGCGTTAAGCTTTAATTAAATTTTTGGAGCGAAAAAGATTCTGAAACCGGATGATTTTTGTAATCCATTAAAGTTATTAAAAACTATCTGGAAAATTATAATTCTGACTGATGTTTTTATTTTAAAGTTGTGAAGTGACAAAATTGATACGGTTTAACAAGTATTAAAAGGTTTTGTGACAAAAATTCAAATCATTTAAAAAGTAAAGTTTAGGTTTATTTTAAACTGTATTTCTAAAATTTTTAAGGCGAAAAATGAAATTATTTTTTCCTGTTTTAGTTTGTTTCTGTCAATTTGTCACAAAATTTTGAATGGTATAAATATTGAGAAATACTGAGTGTAATTTAAAATTAAAAATTAGAAAAAATATAAAAATATTATGAGTAAAATAATTGGAATTGACTTAGGAACAACCAACTCTTGTGTTGCTGTGATGGAGGGTAAAGACCCTGTTGTTATTCCTAACGCAGAAGGTAAAAGAACAACGCCGTCTATCGTTGCGTTTACAGAAGATGGTGAAAGAAAAGTAGGAGATCCTGCAAAAAGACAGGCGGTAACGAATCCAAAGAAAACAGTATATTCAATTAAAAGATTCATCGGAACTCACTTTAAAGAAGATGCGAAAGAAATTTCAAGAGTGCCTTATGAAGTAGTTTCCGGACCAAATGATACCGTAAAAGTAAAAATCGACGACAGAGAATATACTCCACAGGAAATTTCTGCAATGACGCTTCAGAAAATGAAGAAAACGGCTGAAGATTATCTTGGTCAGGAAGTAACAAGAGCGGTAATTACTGTTCCTGCATACTTCAACGATGCACAGAGACAGGCTACGAAAGAAGCGGGTGAAATCGCAGGTCTTAAAGTAGAAAGAATCATCAACGAGCCTACTGCTGCAGCATTAGCTTACGGTTTAGATAAAAATCACAAAGACCAGAAAATCGCGGTATACGATTTAGGAGGTGGTACTTTCGATATCTCTATCCTAGATTTAGGAGATGGTGTATTCGAAGTATTGTCTACAAACGGAGATACGCACTTAGGAGGTGATGATTTTGATGATGTAATCATCAACTGGATGGCAGATGAATTCAAATCTGAAGAAGGTGTTGACTTAAAGTCTGATGCAATCGCATTGCAGAGATTGAAAGAAGCTGCCGAAAAAGCAAAAATCGAATTGTCTTCTTCTCCGCAGACTGAAATCAACCTTCCATATATCACAGCTACTGCTACTGGTCCTAAACACTTAGTGAAGACTTTAACGAAAGCTAAATTCGAGCAGTTATCTGCAGATTTGGTAAGAAGATCTATGGAGCCGGTTGCTAAAGCCTTGAAAGATGCAGGTTTATCAACTTCAGATATCGACGAGGTAATCTTGGTAGGAGGTTCTACAAGAATCCCGATCATTCAGGAAGAAGTGGAAAAATTCTTTGGTAAAAAACCATCTAAAGGAGTTAACCCGGATGAGGTTGTAGCGATTGGTGCAGCGATTCAGGGAGGTGTATTAACCGGAGATGTAAAAGACGTTCTTTTATTAGACGTTACGCCACTTTCTTTAGGTATTGAAACAATGGGTTCTGTTTTCACTAAATTAATTGAAGCGAACACTACGATCCCAACTAAAAAATCTGAGGTATTCTCTACAGCTTCTGATAATCAGCCGGCTGTAAGCATCAGAGTAGGACAGGGAGAAAGACCAATGTTCAACGATAACAAAGAAATCGGTAGATTCGACCTTACAGATATTCCACCTGCACCAAGAGGAGTTCCTCAAATTGAAGTAACATTCGATATCGACGCAAACGGTATCTTAAGTGTTTCTGCTAAAGATAAAGGAACTGGTAAAGAGCAGTCTATTAAAATTCAGGCTTCTTCAGGTCTTTCTGACGAAGAAATCGAAAGAATGAAGAAAGAAGCTCAGGAAAATGCTTCTGCCGATGCTAAGAAAAAAGAAGAAGTTGAAATCTTCAACAAAGCAGACGGATTGATCTTCCAGACTGAAAAGCAACTGAAAGAGTTTGGTGAGAAATTATCTGCTGATAAAAAAGCAGCTATTGAAACTGCTCACGGAGAACTGAAAACGGCTTTCGAAGCTAAAAATGCAGACGATGTAAAAGCTAAAACAGAAGCTTTAGACGCAGCTTGGATGGCAGCTTCAGAAGAATTGTACGCAGCAGGACAACAGCCGGGAGCTGATGCAGGAGCACAGAACGCAGGAAATGCAGGAGGTGCAGAAGATGTACAGGATGCAGACTTTGAAGAAGTTAAGTAGTTATTGATTAATATTAATTAACAAAATATAGAAAATCCCCACAGGCGTATGTTTGTGGGGATTTTTGTTTTTTCAAAGATTTTTGATTTTGTGCTTTTTTAAGTGTTTTTTATTACACATTTGTACCATATTTGTACCGGCACTTAAGTAGAGAAGATGTGGCACTTAAGATTTTTTTTCTTACCTTTAGTTTTTCTATATGTATGATTAAAAGGATTAAAAGAGAATGTCTGCATTGTTCGCAGGAATTTATACCTAAGACAGTAACTTCATTTTATTGTCGTGAGCAGTGTATAAAAAATGCTTACCAGAAAAGAAAGCGTCAAGAAAAATTAGAATTAAAAAGACAAGAACTGATTGATCAGATTCCTTTAGATAAAATTCTCTTGACAGTCCCTGAAGCTGTTTTACTCTTTGACATTGCAAAAAGAACACTTTATAGACTTATCAAACAAAATGTAATACCTTCTATTAATGAAGGAACTCGTTTAATAAAAGTAAATCGTGAAGTTTTGCAAGAAATGTTTCCTCCGGCATCTAAAGAAAAGATTGAAAAGAAAAATTCTAATCCTAACTTGTATGATCTTTCTGAAGAGAATTGCTATACTATTGGTGAGATTTCCAAAAAATTTCAGTTACACGATACGAGTGTATACAAGCATATCAGAAAGTACTCAATTCCCACCCGTCAAATTGGTAATTATGTTTATGCTCCAAAAAGCGAGATTGACAAATTATATAATGGTACTATAGATTAAGCTTATGAAACAACTTTCAAAAACTCAAGTTACAGTTAGATTGCGTAAAGCTGAGGATAGAAATGAATGGTATGTCTATTTGGAGAGTTATCCTGTATTTATTGCTGGAAAAAATAAACCGCAACGTTCTAGGGAGTATCTCAATAGAATTGTTTATACGGTTGAATGGGATAAAAAAAGAACAAGCAGAACTAACCTAAAGGACGGGACAAAAGCCTTTAAACCAAAGCGTGATGATAATGGAATTATAGTTTGTAAGAGTGAGCGTGACAGGGAGACAATGTTATATGCTGATGGAATTCGTAAACTACGCCAAAAAGAATATGATAATGTCGACTTGTATAGTGATAGCGATGCTATTAAGGCCGAATTGCAAGAAAAACAAAAAGAAAAATTTATAGATTACTGTAATAGGTTGCTAAAGAAAAGACACGGCTCAAATAATAGTTCTGATTCAATTAGAACTAACTGGAGGTGTTTAATTGAATTTATTATAGAGTTTTCCGGAGATGATTTAAGATTTTCAAAAATTGATTTGAGTTTTGCTGATGATTTTAAGCTTTATCTTTTATCGGCGCCCTATCGCGGAAAAAAGAAAGGAATTCTTTCAAATAATAGTGCTGCAACGTACTTTTCTATTTTTAAGGCAATAGTTTCCCAAGCTTTTATTGATGGTTATTTTATAATTGACTTATCAGCAAAGATTAAAGGTATTGGAGAGCAAGAATCTTTCCGTGAACATCTCTCTTTGGAGGAACTTAATCTTTTAGTAAATACTCCTTGTGAAAATGATGAATTGAAAAGAGCATCTTTATTTTCTGCACTGACAGGGTTAAGACATTGTGATATTAAAAGGCTTAAGTGGAAAGAAATTGATGTTCAGTCAAATAGAATCAAAATTCAATTTAGACAAAAGAAAACAAAAGGAGTCGAGTATACACCGATTTCTGAACAAGCAATTCATTTATGCGGAACTCCGAGACTTCCCGAACAGCTAGTATTTGAAAATTTACAAGATAGCTCTTGGATTTCGAGACCTCTCGAAAAATGGGTCAAATCAGCTGGAATAACAAAGCATATAACTTTTCATTGCTTCAGACATACTTTTGCAACATTGCAGCTTTCTTTAGGAACAGACATTTATACAGTTAGTAAAATGCTTGGACACAGTAAAGTTACAACAACTCAAGTTTATGCTAAAGTAGTTGATGAACTGAAAAATAGAGCAGCTGGAGCTATTAAGCTGGATGAAAATATTTTAGAAGAAAACCAAGAAATTATACAAGCAAACTAATAAATATGAAAGTCAAAAATTTTGAATTAATATGTATGTATTTACCCATTATAGTGGTATGTATCCTTTTAGGAACTCAAGTCAGAACATATTTTATCGATAAAGGGTCCGATGAATTTACGGCAAATATCTTTTTTATAGTCGTGATTTTCGTAGGTGTTGTTATTTATTCAGGTCTAACATTGTTTTTGCATACTATCTATGAAATTATAAGCAGAATTATTACTAAAAGAAAAAATCTAGTTTTGGTTAATGAATTCTTTTCTGGACCTGTTACTATTGCTGATATTAAAGAAGATTTAAAATTTAAAGAAGTTGTAAAGTTCGATAATAAGCTTGAGATTGCATTAAGATATACAAAGGAGCAATTTGCGCTATACACATCTGTTAATGATTTAGAAAACCTATGCAGCTACATTACAAAGTATGCTAAGAAAGAAAAAATAGAAAATTTTAGCCCTGTAAGGGTTCACAAATTATCTAATATGGATTTGTATCATTTTGGCTGGAACATTTGGAAGCACTTTGATAGGCGAAATCAATATGAAGTAGCATTGTTTTTAAAAGAAGTTTTTCAACATTCACTAAAAGATGTTGAAACGGACTCAATTAAAAGTCATTTAAAAGATGATGATGAAAAAGGTATCATTAAAATAAAAAGAGATTTAAAATTTTAGTATAATAAATATCTTAACTCCTTGCATAGTCGTAGCGATTATTGAGCATTTACTAATATTTCTGAAGCTATCCATTTACGAACTTAAATGTCGGGAATATTTCAAAAAATTATAATACATTATTAATAGTTAAATTTTTTTAGAAGAAATTTTATCATAAATAGATTTTACATAAAATGAAGAATGTAGAGAATATTCCTTTTTTACTGCAACAAATTGAAGGTAAATTAAATTCGCTATCTATAGAACAGGATAAATTAGATAATCCTCTTTTTGATATAGAAGTGACCAAAAACGAAATCTTACGGATCGAAAGTGAAATTGACCCGATAAAGAAAGAACTTATATCTTATACTGATATTCAGAGGCAGAAAGAATTAATGAGGATTCGTCTAACAGAGTATATGGATGTACTCGGCAAAAATCACGATCTCCCTTTTTCAAAAAGTCAGGGGCGTATTGGAGAATTAAATTTTTATCTAAAGCCCCTTGTTGATATCAGAAGTATTTTGAACAACGATTTGACAACTGGTATCAGCGTTAATTTAGCCCTGACAAAAGATCCATCTGATGCAGTCTTTGATGCAGAATCATTTAGAGAAACTCTTTTTCAGCAAAGACATAGTATTATCCAAGCAAACAATATCTTTCAACTCTTTGAAGTGTGCAGAAATTTCCTTGAAAAGATAAAGATAAATTATAAGTAATTTTTTTATTGGATAATGTCTTCATTGTAATGGATTCGCCACTTCGGATTGTACTGAGGTGAAGTTAACTGATAGTCTAAGTAAAAATCATAATCACTATTCATTGCCAGAAATTTACTGTAAAACTCTTCTTTATAACCTGCATTATCCAAGTAGAATCCAATAGCTTGGTGATAAGGATATACAAATGATAATTTTTTATAATGATGATGTAATTTATCTGCGTCAATTAATTGCTTTACCATAGCAAATGCATTAAGGATATTTTTTGTTCCACCGGAATATAGTGGTCTTACAGTACAGTCTATAAGTGTCTTTTCAAGATTTGAAACTTTTACTCCATTAATGAAGGTTTCCATTGTAGTACTGCTTTGATTTTTAAGAAAGTAAAATGTTTTGTCTCTGAATTGCTTTATATTTTTTGTGACTCTCTGAGGTTTACTAAAAGCTAAATCTATATTTCCTTGAGTTAAGGTGTTTTTAGGACTGGAAATGCTATCGATCTCTTCTGATAAATAGATGGCGTTGTTTTCAATAGTACTTATTTGATGCATTATTAGTGCTGAATGGTGGCTAAAGTGTATATTTGTTATACGCATAAACCAAGTCAACAACTTCAGGATTGGAGTCATTGAAAATATATAAATCTTGTTCTAAGGTGTAATGTTTTTGAAGTATGTATTCGCTAATTTCTTTACTTAATTTTTTGAATTTGCGAAAACTCGAAATTTCCTGTACCAAATAATCAAATTCCTTTTTATTTAAAGCCTTTCTGTGAGGACTACCAGCAATATAAGCATCAACAATCTTTTCAAAATTCATTAGTACGTAGTATTATTTACTTATGTATACATAAGAAATAATACAAAGTTAGTCTTTTTTATTTGAAAAGTCAAATGGAGGAGATTTTTATTTAAAATGTCCGTTATTTCATACAAAATGTGTAATTTTGTATGAAATAACGGACATTATGAAAAAGAAACAAATAATTTTACCCAAGTATTTGGCTCTGCTGGAACAAATGGGAGAGAATATTAAACTTGCTCGAAAAAGAAGAAAATTAACTACAGAGCAGGTTTCAGAGAGAGCCGGAATTGTACGTTCAACACTACATCTTATTGAAAAAGGTGATCCAAGTGTGGCAATGGGATCATATTTTAATGTTTTGAGAGTATTGGGTCTTAGCGATGATATTTTAAAGCTTGGATCTGATGATGAATTTGGAAGAAAATTGCAAGATTTAGAATTACTGAAATAATATAATTAAATGAAATCTACTAAAGTTGACATATTTGTATATGCAGATTGGATTGACCTTCAAGGTCCTCATTTAATGGGGATTTTGTCAGCTCATCAGGGTAAAGGAAAAAAGTCCTTTAGTTTTGAATATGATAAAGAGTGGATTAAAAGTGCGGGTCAAAATTTAATAGATCCTGATCTTCAGTTGTTTGGAGGTCCACAATATCCAACCAATAAAGAAAATTTTGGTGTTTTTATGGATAGTATGCCTGATACTTGGGGAAGAACACTAAAGAAAAGAAAATCTATTCAGGTAGCCAAAGAAACTGGAGAGAAAGAAAAGAAACTTTATGATCTGGATTATTTATTAGGAGTGTATGACCAAACAAGGATGGGTGCTCTGCGATTTAAGACTTCAATAGAT
>NZ_JBBCQL010000008.1:0-42020 GCF_037149975.1 Chryseobacterium sp. VD8
TTTTGCAATTATAGCTTGTTGTTGCTGTATAGTCTTTACCAATGGCGCAAAAAGATCGTTATAGCGTACACTAAGCATTGTATCTTTATCTTCTGTTACAATTGCGCTGTCAGTAGCACCATTCTTCGTCAGTGTTTCCTGTAGCTCCTGAGCGATAAAACCGTATTCCCGGTTTTTGCTATCGTCATTTTTACGGATATAGGATACTGGTCGTAGCTCTTTGATAAAATCCAAGCCAAGGTAGGAGTCCTTAATATCGTTTTTGTATCGCTTATCGGAGGTTACCGACCAGGCTACCTGTATTGCAGCAGTTGTAATGGAAGAATTCCCCAACCTGATATAGTTATTACCCAATGGACCAGCCGAATATCCTATTGCAATAAAATTACTAGGGTCTATGCTGGAAACACCTGCTGTATAACCTATAGCAACCATATTGCTTCCGGTTAATGGAGTAGCAAGACTATGTTGATTAGCCTTCCATCCCAATGCTGTATTATCATTTCCAGTTGTATTGTGTTGCATTGGATTAGTCCCTAATGATGTATTACGATTTGCTCCTGTATTGCTAGGATTAGCACTAGATCCAACTGCTGTATTTTCATCTCCTGTAGCTTCTAACCACATAGAACCTTCTCCCAGAGCTGTATTCGAATTGCCGACTGTGCTTTTACTCATTGCAACAAGCCCTATTGCTACATTTTTCTCACCAGTTGTATTGTTTGTAAGTGCATTAGAACCAAAAGCATTATTGTCTGAGCCGTTATTAACCATTAAAGTATTTCTACCAAATGCTGAGTTCCGGTTTCCTGTAGTATTTGCATTAAGTGCATTGTACCCAAAGGCAGAGTTCCCAAAACCCGTGGTATTGGCTTGAAGGGCACCAGCTCCGAAAGCGGTATTCCCTAAACCTGCAGAAGAATCCGGAAGGCTACCTGCACCGAAAGAAGCTTCATCGGGAGTCAGCAATCCCGCCTGAACATTATTTCTTTTGAGCATAAAATCTACATCATCTGTTGTGCCCAAAAAATGGGTGTCCGGTGTAGTCCCTGTATTTCCGCTAATATGCCAGTCATCGGTCTGGGTTCCGCTACCCCCTCCTGTAAAAGCCTGCCATACACTACCGTCAAAATAGTAATACCCAGCAGCAGTTACATTTACCGTTTTTGCTGTAGTGGGCGAAGCAGCCGCTGTAGCATAGATAAGGGCTCCTTTCTGGCTAACCCCATAAAGAACATCCTTGGCTTTTAGTTCATTACCTGTAAGTCGAGGAGCAATGATACCGTCTGTTGCGGTATTGTCTGTAGGTTTTCCTACAACATCGAGAGTAGCTTTTGGAGCATTGGTATTGATTCCGACCTGAGAAAACGCAAATGCCGGAAATAATACTAAAACTGATAATATTGTTATTTTCATTTGATTTGTAATTAAGATTAAATATTTGTTTTGTTTTTATAAAAATCACCAAAGAGCCTCTGGTTATATTTTATAAATAAAGTTTCTTACTTTTTTTCCAAAATATCTATTCTTTTCTGCAGCTCATCAATTTCCTTTTGTTGCTCTTGCACCGCTTTTACCAATGGTGCAAAGAGGTCGTTATATCGTACGCTGAGCATTGCATTTCCGTCTTCTGTTACAATGCCACTGTCAGAAGCATTATTCTTCTTCAGTGTTTCCTGTAATTCCTGTGCAATAAAGCCGTATTCCCGCTTATGGCTTTCATCATTTTTACGGAGATAGGATACTGGTCTTAGTTGTTTTATGAAATCTAAGCCAAGATTGGAGTTCTTAATATCGTCTTTGTATCGCTTATCGGAGGTTACCGACCAAGCTACCTGTATTGCGGCAGTGGTAATGGAAGAATTTCCCATTCTGATATGATTACTTACTGTTGCGCTGCTTGCGGTAGCATTATACCCAATAATGATATTATTGGAACCTGTTGTTACATTAGAACCTGCATTGGAACCCAAAAATGTATTGTTGTCTCCTGTTGATGTTTTACCTGCGTTCCAACCTAATGCTGTATTATTTTTGCCTGAAGTATTTGCATCCAGAGCATCCGCTCCGAGTGCTGTATTATAACTTCCAGTTGTATTGGAGCTCATAACGCTGGCACCAATAGCCGTATTTTCAGCACCTGTAGTATTATTTATTAGTGCCTCATAACCAGCAGCTGTATTATTAAATGCCGAAGTAGTATTAAGCAAGGCATTTGTACCTATTGCTACATTGCCAGCCCCCAAAGTAATATTTTTTAAAGCACGATAACCAAAAGCAGTTTGTCTATTGGTAACAGTTTTATTAGCAGCCTCAAATCCAAAAGCAGCACTTCCATTATCTGTAGTATTGGATTGAAGTGCACTCACTCCAAAAGCAGAATTGTAAGAACCTGTAGTATTCGACTTAAGAGCATCTACTCCAAACGCTGAATTTTGAATTCCAGTAGTATTTGCAATAAAGGAGTTTAGCCCATAAGATGTATTGGTAGCACCTAATAATCCTGCCTGTATATTGTTTCTTTTGAACATAAGATCCTGATTATCTGTAGTACCAAGGAAGTTGGTGCCTGAAGTGGTACCAGCATTTCCGGTAGTATGCCAGTCGTCTGTTTGGGTAAAGCTGCCTCCACTTGCAAACGCCTTCCAAACGCTTCCATCAAAATAATAATAACCGGCAGTGGTTACATTTGTGGTTTTTGTGGTTGTAGGCGATGCAGCTGCTGTTGCATAAACAATTGTGCCTTTTTGGTCTGTACCATAAAGGGCATCCTTTCCTTTTAACTCATTACCTGTAAGTCGTGGAGCTATAATGCCCTCTGCCGTTGTAGCGTCTGTAGCTTTTGCAACTACATCTAGTGTGGCTTTAGGGTCAGTAGTATTGATTCCCACCTGGGAATAAGCTAATGCTGAGACTAATAATAAGGCTGTTAAAATTGTTTTTTTCATTTGTTGAGTATTTTTTGTTTTTATGAAATCTAAGGGCATGTAATCATCCCATTTTTATAGATAATCGATATTCAATCCTATGGAAGAATATTATTGAAATGCAGATGAAGTGATAAAGATTGGACAGCACATCTTATAATTGATCCTAATCTATATCCATACTATTAAATAAATGCGTACAGATTAAAAATTCAGGAAAAAATGTAGGAGGTCTTACCGAATATTTCCCTGAGAAATAAGAAATAGTGAAATGAGGATTTTTATAGGTGATTTTCTCTTCAGGTCTAGTAAAAGAAAAAATTGCAATAGAATAAGAACAAGATGGTTCTGCTTTGAATGCAGTATGCTCATTAATATGTATAAAAACACAAGTTTCTTTCGTATGATAAGAAAAAACCGAAGAATCTTTATAAGAGATTATGAAAGTATGATTCTGCTTCGTATGCTTTTTAGCTATTGTGACAGCTGGTTTCTGAATGGAATTAGTTTCTCTATTTGTGGAAACCAGTTTTTCTGAAGACTGTGATTCTACTACAATTTCAGCATTGCTGATGACTTCACGATTATAAAGAACAACGCCTTCTGAAACAAATATTTCTGCTTTCTGGCTAATAAAATCGTCTTTTTTCACAATGATCTCTGCATTGGTGAAAGCCTGAATATTATAGACGGTAGCACTATCAGAAACTACAATTAGTGCTGGTGTAGCTTCTGTAGAGCTGTTCTCCCTTAAGGCTACAACTTTTGCCGAAACTGAAATACTACAGAAAAACAAAAATACACACAAAGCAACTGCTTTTCTGAAAACAGTTTTCTTTGTATGTAATGCTAATCCGGAGTAGCTTTTTTTCAATTGTTTTGTGTGTAATTAGAATCCTTAATTACTAAAAGTTCTTTACATTCAGAATCTTTTAATAATTTTTCGACACAAAAGTATTTTATATGGAAAAACGCTAAGCTATTTACGCTCTAACGATAGCTAACGGAATATATACGATTTCATACGTTTTTATAAGTTATTGATTTTCAATATATTTTTATCAAATATTTGAAATGAATATGTACATATTTTGCTCTCTTGATATATTTAATTTTCGTCGGATTCTATATTTTTTTGCTTCTACAGCTCCTACCGTCATTTTTTTCAACTGGGCAATCTGCTTGGTATCCAGATTCAGTTTTATAAGGGCGCAAAATTCTACATCAGAAGATTTTATAGCAGGGTTAATTTTAAGAAGATTTTTCTTAAAATTAGGATAAGCTTCATTGAAAGCCAAATGAAATGCATTTACATCTTCATATAACAAAGAAGTCAGCTCTTTTACAGAAGAGACATCAATCTTATCTTTAGGCAGCGTCTCATTTTCAAAAGGTTTCTCTTCGATTGCTTGCTGATTATTGTGCTTTCTCTGTGATAAATATTTTTTGAAAATAAACGCTGATATTCCTAGCAAAGCAAGTAAAATTACAATAACATAAAACAAAGTTTTATTAACAGGTTTGACTAGTTCTTCGGATTGAGATTTAATACTATATGCCTTCTTTTTGAATTCATTTTGTTCTATAGCAGACTGGTAATCCAAACTGTCTTTTAATGCTATTTCTTTTTTCTGAAACAACAATTGTTTTTCTAAATCATTTTTATCTGCATATACTTTAGCTATTTTCGGATACAAGGTTTTTAATAAGGCTCCATATTCCAATAGATTGCAGATTTTTAGTGATTTATTATAATTGGAAAGTGCACTATCCAGATAGTTTTTATTTTTTTCCTTATTTCTATATTCATAATCACCCTTTACTTTATAATAGTCTGCAACAGGATATTTATTTATCCCTGTTATTTTTAGTTGCTTTTCTCCTATTTTCAGATATTTTTGGGCCTCAGATTGCCTGCCCATTTCTATAAGAGTTGTTGCGGCCATTGTAGAAGAGAAAAGAAGCCTTTTGGCTCTTAGATTTTCATCTTTTAACAAAAATGCTTCTTTGCAGATTTTTTCTGAAGTAGCAATCAGCGAGTCTTTGTATGATGCTTTAGGAAATTTTAAACTTTCAATGGTAAACCACTTATATATATCAATATCAATTTTCGCCTTCCTCCTTACTTCTACATTTTCTATTTCTGGCAGATATTTCTTAGCCTGATTAAGTGTTTTGAGTGACTGAGTATAGTTTTTTTCTGTATAAAAATTTTTAGATTCCAAACAAAGTGCCTTGATGTAGTTTTCGTAATCACCAAGAGCTAACGTTAGAGATTTTAAGGTAATTATGTGATCTGTAGCTCTTGAAGAGTTAAGCATCCCACTTTCTACTTCAGCTAGCCTATATAAAGCTTTTATTTGTCCTTCTTTATAACCAACTTCCTTTGCTATATAATATAATTCTGTTGCCCTTGCAATCCCTTCTTTGTTAAACAATTCATCTGTGCTAATAACCTTATAAATACTGTCTATTTCTTTTCTGGTTAAAGTTTTCTCTTGTGAGAAAATTTTCCCTGAGAAAAAGAAAAGAACAAAAGCTATAGAGATATTATTATAAGAAATATTGTGCGAGCAGTAATAATAGTAACTTTTAAAGTCTGAATAAAATATTTTCAATGTGATTTTCATTATTGAGTTTTATGTGGGCAAAAATGTGATTTATAAGTGAAACACCAGATATCGTAAGAGTATATAATATCTAACGATAATTGACAATATCTAACAATAAACACACGAAATTGCTAATTTACTTAATGTTTTTGAGTGTTTTTCCGAAACTAAAACAACAAATTTCAATTACAATTATTTAATTATTAGAACAATGTATAAATTTAATGTTAAATAATGAATTATAATTCATTATTTTTAAAATAAACCATATTAAAGCTTAAATCGTTCTAATCTTGTTCATATATGCTGCTTTCTGTGAAAATTTCGCTTTTAATAATGCCATATCCTCACTTACTTTTTTATCCAAAATCTTTGCATAGTGTTGGGTGGTCTTGATGCTTTTGTGCCCAAGCATTTTGCTTACGCTTTCAATAGGAACTCCGTTGGATAGTGTAACCGTGGTGGCAAATGTGTGTCTGGCAATGTGAAAAGTGAGTTCTTTTGTGATCTCACATAAATCTGCAATTTCTTTGAGATAGGCATTCATTTTCTGATTACTGAGGACAGGAAGCAGCTTTCCTGAAATAACACACATCGGATGTTTTGCATATTTCTTAATAATGTCTTCGGCAATCGGAAGTAAAGGTATATGAGAGGCTATTTTTGTTTTCTGACGAGTGGTAAAAATCCATTTATTGCCGTCAATACAGATTCCGATATTGTCCTTTGTGAGATTCCACGCATCAATGAACGAAAGCCCCGTATAACAACTAAAAAGGAAGACATCACGAACTAAAGCAATGCGTTCTATCTTCAACTATTTATTTTGCAAGCGTGCTAGTTCTTCTTCATCCAAAAACCCTCTGTTTACCTCAATAAATTTAGAATTGTAACCTAAAAATGGATCGTGGAGTATCCATTTATTCGCCAGACATATCCTGATAATTTTACCAAAATTTTTGACATACTTAACTGCTGAATTATTCGCAGAGGACTTTTCGGTTCTAAGGAAAAATTCGAAGTCATAAATGAAAGAGTGATCTATCTCTGTAATCTCGATATCCGAAATATTAAACTTCCAGTTAAGAAATTCTTTGATATGGCTAAAACAGGTTTTATATCGAGTCAACGTTCCTTTTGCATATTCTTTCCCCAGCAATCATATTAAGATTTAAAAAAATTTAATATAAAATAGTTGCAACAACAACTATTGTTTAATTAACTTTGTTCAATAAATAATTTTTATATGAAAGCTGAAAAAATATTAACTGAACAAGATCGATACAATCTGCTTACAGGGAATGTACCTCTACTGTTCAACCGTTTTTTGGGTCAGCAATTCAAATTGAATAATATTAACCTGACCCGGGAACAATGGTCGGTGCTAGTACCTTTATGGAAACAACAGGGATGTTCACAACAGGCAATAGCAGATTTTACCCACAGGGATAAACCCAGCATAACTAGACTTATTGATCAATTGGAAAAAGAAGGTTACGTAGAAAGAAGGTCTCACCCTACTGACAGAAGGCAAAATCTAATATATTTAACAAATAAAGGAAAGGAGATAGAGGAAAAAGTAATGTATATTGTGAACAATGTCACCGAAAGAGCAACCAGAGGACTTTCCGAAAATCAAATTATGGAGATAAAAAACTTCTTTCAGCATATTCAAAACAACACTCAAAACGAAATGTTATGAAAAAAATAAAGTTAGCCATTACATTGATCCTACTCGGCACTATCATCAACGCACAGATTCTTGTAAGTAAGGATTTGGATTATGCTATCGGAAAGGCATTGGAAAAAAACACTGAAATAAGGAATCAAGATCTTGAATTACAAAAATTAGAATTAGAACGCAAAAGCATATTGGCCAAATATTTCCCGAAGGTCGAGGCTTCAGGTTTATACTCTTACATCAGCAGTGATGCAAAATTAGATCTAGCTACCCTGAATTTACCCATCACAGGATATCCTGTTTTTGGGGGATCTTCCGATTTCAGCACAAATGCGAATATCCTTTATGGAGGTATAACCGCAAAAGCGGTACTGTTCAGTGGCGGACAAATCCTAAATGGAGCCAAGGCTCTCAAAGAAAAAAACACAGGAACAGCTTTTATGATGGAAAATCAGAAAAATGAGGTCATAAAAGATATCATAGGGAGCTTTGACCGTCTCAAACTTCTGGAAACCGCCGAAACACTGATCGATAACAGCGAAAAGAGATTGAATAAGGAAAAAGAAAGAGTAGAAAAGGCGATATCCGAAGGGTTGGCAATTCCTTATGACCGCGATAAAATCAAACTCTCCACTCTGGAATTGGCTTCCAAACGTGCAGATGTTCAAAATAAAAGAAAACTTCTGATACTCAAGATAAAACAGTCCACCAATCTTTCTGAAGAAGAAATTCTTAAAACCAATCATCAGTTGGAGCCCATCATTATTTTGGACAGCCTGAGCACAGCCGAACGAAATGAGGTAAAAGCACTGGAATCTTTCAAAAAAGCTTCCGAATATGCCCTTAAAAAAGAAAAAGGAAGCCTTCTTCCTACAGTTGGAGCTTTTGCGGGATATAGCTATGCATCATTATATAATGCCAATACAAAAGTGCCGATTGAAACATTAAATACGACCGCCAATTTGAAACTAAATGAATTGACACTACATCCTAACTGGATGTTGGGCGTAGCCGTGAAATGGGAAATCTTCAGCGGGTTTGAACGTAAACATAAAATAGACGAAGCCAAAATAGGGCTCGCCCAGGTTGAAAATAAACTGGCTGACACCAAAGAAAAAGTAGACCTGGAATTGGAAAAAAACAAGGTAGAATACAATACCACGTTACATAAGGTAGATATTGCGATTCAAAGGGAAAAAATAGCACAAAATAATAATGAAATAGCATCAAAGCAATACAGACTAGGACTTATTAACGTCACTGAACGCCTTGGAGCGGAAAATGATATATACAAAGAATCCTTAAACAAAGTAGAAACCGTGATTGAACAGCGGAATGCTGCTATTGAAGTTTACCGTGCATCGGGAAAATTATCAAACTTTATTAAAATCCAAAACTAAGCAGAATGAAAAAAATTATTTACATACTAAGCATTGCAGGCATTTTAGCTTCTTGTGAGAATAAACCGAAAGTATCACAAACCATCCAGGGAAAAACCGAGCGGGAAGAGATTGCAGTAGTAGGCAAAATAGCAGGCAGAATAGATAAAATTCTGATCAGCGAGGGAGCTCTTGTTAAAAAGGGAGATACATTGGCGATATTGGAAATCCCGGAAGTAGACGCAAAAAAATCACAGGCACAGGGAGCGGTAAAATCTGCTCAGGCACAATATGAGATGAGTGTACACGGTGCTACTGCCAATCAGTTGGCACAGCTCTATGCCAAGAAATCCGCTTTGGTAGAGCAATATGAGTTTGCAAAAAAATCCCTGGCAAGAATGAATGCAATGGTAAAGGATTCATTGGTTCCGCAACAGCAATATGATGAAGTATTCGCCAAGTATCAGGGAGCCAAATCACAAATGATAGCCGTAGATGCAGAAATTGCCGATGTTAAAAACGGGGTCCGCATAGAACAGCAAACAATGGCGTTGGGACAAAAAGACCGTGCTCAAGGAGCTTTGGAAGAAGTACAGGTTGCCGAGAAAGAAAGGTATATCATTGCGCCACAGGATATGAAAATAGAATCCATCACATTGAAGCTGGGGGAACTGGCACTACCAGGATATACGCTTTTCAAAGGTTCTCTTAATAATTCCATATATTTCCGCTTTACTATTCCTGAAAGCCAATTGGCAAATTATGCACAAGGAAAAGAAATCAATGTGCATATACCTTACAAAAATCGGGATATCAAAGGGAAAATCAGAAATATAAAACAAATAGGCGCCTATGCTAATATTGCTACAGCATATCCTGATTATGAAGTGCAGGACGCTTTGTATGAAATATTGATAGACCCTATTAACATCCAACAAGCAAACGATATCCTAAGCAAAACAACAGTAACGCTAAAACCTTAATAATGAAAACATTTCTCAATCTGATCAAACGGGAGTTCGGTTTGTTCTGGAGCAACAAGGTTCTCAGAATTTTGTTTATTGGGGCTCCTTTGATGTACGGTGTTTTGTTGGGATATGTTTACAGCAAAGGGAAAGTGACAGATTTACCAATCATCGTGGTAGATTATGACCAAAGCTCACTCAGCCGGAAAGCAATCGAAATGATGAATGACAACGAAGTTTTGTCTGTTGCAAGGCTGCAGTTTGACGAGACAAACCTCAATCGTTTGATGATTGAGAAAGATGCAACCTGCGTCGTTATTATCCCAAAAGATTTTGAGAAAGATGTGCTGACAAAACGTTATCCTGAAGTCACTACCATAATCAATACAGCAAATGTATTGACCGCAAATTATTCTTCATCAGCACTTCAGCTGGTCTTAGGAACCCTCAAAGCAGGAACACAGGTCGAAACCTTACGTAAACAAGGAGTTCCGGAAAATTTGCTAATGAGTCAGTATGAGCCATTTAAAACCACGTTTATAAAAAAGAACAACAGAAGCACCAACTATATGTATTTTTTGTGGCCTGGTGTTTTGGCTACTGTGCTTCAGCAGGTATTGTTATTGGGGCTTGCTCTTTCTTTTGCTTCCGAGTTTGAAAACGGCACTTTCAAATATCTGGTACAAAAAAGCCGTTCTGCATTTATGCTGATATTGGTTAAAATCGTGCCTTATCTCATAATGAGCTTCGGGATATGGCTGATGTACTGGGGTTTTACCAAGTGGTTCAGAATTCCTTTTTATGAAAACATTTTTCCGCTTACTCTAATAGCGGGTGTTTTTGTAATCTCGGTCTGCTTTATAGGAATTTTGGTAAGTATCCTTGTCCCGAACCAACTGAAAGCTACGGAAATCCTTATGGTTATTGCCACACCCAGCTTTATCCTGTCAGGATTTACCTGGCCGCTCAGCCAAATGCCAGTTTGGGTTCAGCACATTGCAAATATCATCCCGCTTACACATTTCTTGCCTGCCTTTAGAATACTTATCATAGAAAAAGGCGCTGTAGACCTCACCTATCCTTATGTTATAAAAATGATAATCATAGGAACAGTAAGCGCCATTGCCAGCTATAGCGTTTTATGGTACAAAGTCCGAAAAATTAAAAAGGATAAACTGTAGTGAGCTAAATCATAAGCTAAAAATTATATATGCCCATATAAATCCATTAAATAAGAAACCATGAAAGCTTACGAAAGTATTAAAGAAATATTATCTTTTTATCAGGTACACTGTGATGAACCTTACTATATATCTTCAGGAAAACTCATTTTTGAATTCCCAAAAAGACTGTTCCGCATGGATTTTTATGCATTCTGCATCTGTGTTTCCGGTAGTATTGATTTAGAAATTGATAATCACCATTACAATATATCCCAAAACGGATTCCTGATATCTGCTCCGTCAACAATTATAAAATTTGTAAATACCAGCAAAGATTTCCGCATGAAGGTTCTATTCTTTGAAAAGAATTTCCTGCTTAAGAACATTTCTAATCCATTTTTTATCGAGAATCTGTCTCTATTCAATAAAACTACCTTTAATGTAGTTATTTCCAACGAAGCAAGTAGTAAACACTTAATCAATTTGTTGGAATATCTTCAGCAGCAGACCACGAGGAATGGTCGTTTTACAGAAGATATTCTTCGTACTATTATTATTAATATTTTGTTGGAAGTTGCAGTCCTAATTGATGAAGACAGAAAAGACAACGCATATCTAACTCCAAAAGATAATAATAATATTTTTTTTAAATTCAACGAATTGGTAAAAGAAAATATTTTGCAGCATAAGGACGTACAATACTATGCAGACAAGCTATTCATTACCAACAAATATCTTATTCTGATTGTAAAAAAAGCTACTGGCAAAACTCCACATCAGATTATTGACGAGGCCTTATTAAAAGAAGCATGCGTTCTGCTCGGCTATCCAGAAAAAAATATCTCTCAGATTGCATTTGAAACAGGCTTTAATTCTACCTCTGCATTCGGTCGTTTTTTTAAAAAGCATGCGTCAATATCGCCCCAAAGGTACCGAAGACAACAGCATTTTTAAAAAAGAAATTCCGTATATGATTTTCGAATTTAGGGATACTAAGGAATTAAGGTATATCAATACCTTTATCATATAAAAATAACCTAAAAAAAATATCATATGAGCAATTCGAACAAACATGCATATTTCATCGGAGGTGGATTGGCAAGTCTTGCCGGTGCCGTATATCTGTTAGAAGACGGAGACTTTAAAGGCGAAAACATTCACATCATTGAAGCCCTGCCGATTTTGGGTGGTAGCAACGATGGTGCGGGAACTAAAGAAAAAGGATTTATTTGTCGCGGCGGGCGTATGCTCAACGAAGAAACCTATGAAAACTTTTGGGAATTAACATCCCGTATTCCTTCTCTGGATGTCCCGAACATTTCCGTAAAAGACGAAATTCTGGCATTTGACCACGCGAATCCGACAAATGCAAAAGCGCGGTTGATTGACAAGAACGGAAACATTTTACCCGTAACGGATATGGGTTTCAACACTCAGGACCGGATGAAATTTGTGAAATTGTTTTTTGCCGATGAAAATGATTTAGACAACATTACCATTCGTGATTGGTTTGACGACCATTTTTTTACGACCAACTTCTGGTATATGTGGCAAACCACTTTCGCCTGGCAGGAATGGAGCAGCATTTTTGAATTTCAACGCTATATGAAACGTATGCTGTTGGAATTTTCAAGAATCGAAACACTCGAAGGGGTTACCAGAACACCATACAACCAATATGAATCCGTTATCTTACCGGTGAAGGCATTTTTGGATCAGCACAAAGTGGACTTTTCATTAAGAAAAACCGTTACCGATTTGGATTTTGCCGATGATGATGGCATTACCGTAACGGGAATAGAATGCATCAATGCAGAAGGAAAAACAGAGAAAATAACTGTGAAGGAAGGCGATTTGGTATTCTTTACCAACGGATGTATTACAGACAATTCTAATAACGGCGATTATAATACGCCTGCAAAATATTTGCCGTTAAATCCGCCAAGTTTTGCACTATGGCGTAAAATTGCCAACAAGAAACCCGGCAAATTGGGTAACCCAGACCCGTTCTTTACAAAACCGGACGAGACAAAATGGTATTCTTTCACACCAACATTCAAAGGAAATAAATTTCTGAAACTTATTGAAGAATACACTGGCAACAAGCCGGGCAGCGGAGCTTTGATGACATTTAAAGATTCATCGTGGCGAATGTCAATTGTGGTGGCTGCACAACCGCATTTCAAAGCGCAAGGCGATGATACTACCATTCTTTGGGGCTACGGATTATATCCAGATGCAGTGGGAGATTATGTGAAAAAGCCGATGATTGATTGCACGGGTGAAGAAATTTTGACAGAGTTGATTCATCATTTGCATTTTGAAAAACACGAACAGGAAATAAAAGATAGCGTTATCAATGTTATTCCGTGTATGATGCCTTACATCGATGCGTTGTTTCAACCAAGAGCTAAAAAAGACCGCCCTGCAGTTGTTCCTGAAGGCAGCACCAACCTAGCAATGATTAGTCAGTTTGTAGAAATACCGGAAGATATGGTATTCACAGAAGAATATTCGGTTCGTGCAGCACGCATCGCGGTATATACCCTACTCGGTCTCGATAAAAAAGTAACTCCAGTAACGGAACACTGGAAAAAACCAGACGTGTTGGCAAAAGCCATCCATACCTCTTACAGAAATTAAAAATAAAAAAAGAGCTGCCTTTACACTTTATCGAAGTTCTTTATTCCTAAAGGCATATCTCTCTTTAATCTATAAAAGATTGTCTATAATAACCAATTTATCTAACTTTATTCTGCTCTTGCTTTTGTCAAGGGCAGAATATTTATTTTTAAACAAAACCAACCGACTCTATGGCAAAACAAACATCAGGATATATAAACAGGAAGAAAATTGCCAACTCAGGTACGCACAATCTTTTTTATGAATTATTCGAACCAATAAATGAACCTCCAAAGGCTACACTCCTTATACTACACGGGATGCAGGAACATAGCGGTCGTTATAAAAATTTTGCGGAATATCTGGCGAAGAACGGTTTTGCAGTTCTATTATATGACCATCTCGGACACGGAAAAACGGCGGAAAATCGGGAAGAACTTGGCTATTTTCAAAAAGAAAATCCCAAGCAGCAACTGATAGACGATGCCGCAACGATGGCAGCATTTTTAGAAAACAACTACCCTAACATTTCTCACTTTTTACTGGGGCATTCTATGGGGTCTTTCATTGCAAGATGCTTACTTCAGAATCAGAAAGATGTTTTTAAAGGAGCGGTCATCGTAGGAACGGGCGGAAAAATCAACGGAATCGGTTTGGCTAAATTTTTCCTGTCCATCAACAATATTATTACTCCAAAACACCGGAGCAAATTCATCAACAGAACTTTTTCAAAAATTATTAATCAACGTTTTAAAGGCGAGAAAGATGGCGACCTTACCAGTTGGCTGAGCCTCAGCAAATCCAACCGGGAATCATTTTGCAGGGACAGCCTATGCGGAGTACCTTTTACCAATAATGGTTTTTACGCATTAGTTTCTCTAAATCAACAGGCAACGGAAAGAAAATGGGCAGAAAGAATACCAAAAGAATTTCCCTTTCTTTTTGTAAGCGGAGCTGATGATCCGATAGGAGACTTCGGAAAAGGTGTGGAAAAAACGGTAGCGCAAATGCAAGAAGATGGTTTTACAGATGTTAAAACAAAAATCTATCTTGACATGCGGCACGAAATACTTAATGAGGATATTAAAGAATATGTATATGAAGATATAAGGGATTGGCTCAATAAAAAAATACAGCAATTGGAAAAGTAGACTAAAAATATTTTAATTTTAAAAAATAATTTATTAATGATTAAAATACGTAGTTTTTTACAGGAAACAGGCAATATCGCGCAGTTTACCAAAAATTACTTTTTATTAGGCTTCCGCCCGCCATATGAAATAAAGGAACTGCTTGCACAATGCTATCTCATAGGTTACAAATCTTTGGGGCTTATTTCCATGACAGGCTTTATTATCGGTTTGGTCCTTACGATGCAGTTGCGGCCAAGCCTCGTACGCTATGGTGTGGAATCCCAGCTGCCTGTAATGGTAGGTATCGCCATAATCCGTGAAATAGCACCTGTAATCGCCGCTCTCATCTTTGCAGGTAAAATTGCAAGTAGCATCGGGGCAGAGCTGGGCTCTATGCGGGTTACCGAACAGATAGATGCGATGGAAGTAAGCGGTACGCACCCTTTTAAATACCTTGTTGCCACACGTGTCCTGGCGACAACATTTATGCTCCCCGTACTTATCATTCTGGCGGATGCCATTTCACTATATGGTGCCTGGATAGGTGTTAACATTGGCGGGACGACAAGCCTGTCGCTTTTCTATTCACAGGTTTTTGACTCCTTGGATTTCAGTGACATCATCCCTGCTTTCATCAAAAGCTTTTTTTTCGGTTTTGCAGTGGGAATCGTGGGTGCCTATAAAGGCTATAATGCAGTAAAAGGAACACGGGGCGTGGGGAACGCCGCCAATTCAGCGGTCGTACTCTCCTCTATCCTTATCTTCGTCTTGGACCTGATTGCGGTACAGATAACAGGCATTCTCGGGTATAATTAAATCATCATTATGGCGGAAACAAAAACAGCAGCAAACTACAATAATGACAATGGACCGGCCATCGTCATTGAAGATATTTATAAAAGCTTTGGTGAAAAAAAAGTGCTTAATGGTTTTAACCTAACGGTCAATAAGAACGAAAATGTTGTAGTTCTCGGAAAATCAGGCACGGGAAAATCTGTTCTTATCAAATGTATCGTCAGGCTTTTAACACCTGATAGCGGTAGGATAATGATTTCCGGACAGGATATTGTGCAATTGGAAAATCAAGAGCTGGATAAGGCACGCTCAAAAATAGGTTTTCTTTTTCAGGGAAATGCCATCTATGATTCTATGACCATCCGCGAAAATCTGGAATTCCCTTTAAGAAGACGGTGGTTCCGGCTGAAGCAGGATGAAATTGACGCACGGGTTGAAGAAGCACTCGATAGTGTGGGGCTTAAACATACCGTAGACCTTATGCCATCCGAATTGTCGGGAGGGATGCTGAAAAGAATAGCTCTGGCACGTACTGTCATCCTTAAGCCGGAAATCATCCTTTATGATGAACCTACCACCGGACTCGATACGGTAACAGCAAAAGAAATTGACAGCCTCATAATGGATATACATAAAAAATACAAAACATCATCTATAATTATCTCACACGATATGAACTGTGTGAAAAATACGGCCGACAGAGTAGTCTTGCTGCTTGACGGAAAATGCTACGCACAAGGTACTTATCAGGAATTTGAAAGTTCTGATGACGAAAATATTAAACAATTTTTTGATTAAAATATGAATAAAAATAATATCAAGCTCGGCTTATTTGTAATTTCGGGGTTTATACTTATGATGGCTGTTTTCTTTTACATCGGCAGCGGTTCAGGCATTTTTACCAGCAAATTTGAGCTCAGGGCAAGATTCAAAAACTCCAATGGACTCAGAGAAGGAAGCAATGTGCTATTTTCAGGGATGCAGGCAGGTTCTGTAAAGTCAGTAAAATTGTCCGGAAGGGATGATATAGAGGTCATTATGCTTATAGACAAAGATATTGCAAAGCATATAGACAATAATGCCAAAGCCTCGATTGGAACAGAAGGCATTATCGGCAATGCGGTGGTCAATATTTTGCCTCACGGTAAGCCGGGCAGACCAGTGCAGGAAAAAGAATATCTCACGGCAGATACCAAACCGGGTGTGGATGAAATACTCAACACGCTATCGGCAAGCAACAACAATATACAGGATATATCCAAATCTCTTAAAAACACTGTGCATAAAATTGACAGCAGCCAGATTTTAAAATTAATTAATGACAAGGCGTTTGCCGAAAACTTAAAATTATCCATCCTGAAAATACGCCAAAGCACGGAAAATATAGAAAACCTGAGCAGTACTGCAGAAGCCATCATTACGTCTACACGCCAAGGAAAAGGAGCAACGGGGCTTCTCCTTGCCAACAAAGATTTTGAGTCCCAGCTTAAGCAGACTTTCAATAACGTCAATGCCGCCAGCAATAATCTTAATACAGTAAGCAATGAACTTATCATAGTTGGTAAAAACCTGCAGGCATTCAGTAAAAATATAGAAAATGGAAAAGGACCGATAAATGCCCTTATCACTGACACCGTTCTTACAAAAAACATCAATAACAGCCTTTACAATATCGAAAAGGGAACCGAAGGCTTCAACCAGAATATGGAGGCTCTGAAGCATAATTTTCTCTTCAGAGGTTACTTCCGCAAGCAGGAAAAAAAGAAAAAGGAAGCCGAAAAACAGAATCTCCAAAGATAATATTATTGGAATATCAGCATATACAATTAGAATTTTGGGATATATAAAGTGAAAGCAATATGTGTAACTTTATTAAATAAAAACAAGGTTATTTTATCATATATTATAAACTAAAAAATTCTAATTATGTATTACAGTAATGGAAATTACGAAGCATTTGCCCGCCCGAAAAAACCGGCAAATATTGAACAGAAATCTGCCGTTCTTATCGGTTCGGGATTAGCTTCATTGGCTGCTGCAGCTTTTTTGATACGCGATGCGCAAATGGAAGGAAACAAAATCCGTATTCTGGAAGAATTAGCTTTACCCGGTGGCAGTATGGACGGCATCTGGAATGAGCAGAAAGGCTACATCATACGAGGCGGACGGGAAATGGAAACACATTTCGAAACCCTTTGGGATTTGTTCCGCTCGATACCCTCATTAGAAACGGAAGGCGTTTCCGTACTGGACGAATATTATTGGCTCAATAAAGAAGACCCTAGCTTTTCCCACGCCCGTGTTATCGAAAACCGTGGAGAAAGACTGCCCACGGATGGTAAGCTTACCCTGTCCCAGAAAGCCATCCACGAACTTATAGCGCTGGTTCTTCTTCCTGAAGAAAAACTACAGGATGTACAGATAGACCAGGTATTTACAGAAGAATTTTTCCAATCCAACTTTTGGACATACTGGGCTACGATGTTCGCATTCGAACCTTGGGCAAGTGCGATGGAAATGCGCCGATATGTTCTTCGTTTCATACATCACGTTGGCAGCGTAGCAGATATGTCCTCATTACGCTTCACGAAATACAACCAATATGAATCACTGATTCGTCCGTTGGTAAGCTACCTTGAGTCCCACGGTGTTACCTTCCAGTATGATAGCCAGGTTCAGAACATACTTGTAGAAAATGAAAACGGCAAAAAAGTAGCGAAGAAAATCGAATATATTAAGAATGGCAATGCAGAAAGCATCAGCCTGACCGAAAACGACCTGGTGTTTGTTACCAACGGCTCCATTACCGAAAGCAGTACATACGGTGACAATCATAACCCTGCTCCTGTTGCTGACGGCATTGGCGGAAGTTGGCAACTTTGGCAGAATCTGGCAGACCAGGATGATGCCTTTGGAAAACCCGAAAAGTTCTACAAAAACATTCCCGAAGCCAACTGGGTAATCTCCGGAAGCATTACCTTCTTCGACGAAAAAGTGATTCCGTATATAGAAAAAATAACAAAAAAAGACCCAAGAAGCGGTTCTATAGTGACTAGCGGACCTGTCACAATAAACGATTCTAACTGGTGGTATGGCTTTTCCATCAGCAGACAGCCCCACTTCAAGACTCAGAAAAAAAATGAAGTAATTGTTTGGGTTTATGGGTTGTATTCTCATAAACCAGGAAATTATATCCAAAAGAAAATTACGGAAGCCACGGGGATAGAGCTTTGCAAAGAATTTTTATACCATATTGGTGTTCCTGAAAATGAAATTGCAGAAATTGCACAAGCTGCCAACAGCATCCCTTGCCGTATGCCTTATATCACATCTTACTTTATGCCTCGTGCATTGGGAGACCGCCCATTGGTGGTTCCGGAGGGTTCTGTGAACCTTGCTTTTATCGGTAATTTTGCCGAAACTGGAAAAGACACCGTATTCACGACCGAATATTCCGTGCGTACAGCAATGGAGGCAGTTTACACCCTTTTGGATGTAGACAGAGGTGTCCCGGAAGTTTTTGCTTCTTCATATGACATCAGGGTACTGCTGAAATCCATCTATCACCTTAATGACAATAAAAACCTAAATGAAATTGAATTTCCTTGGTTGATTTCAATCCTTGAGAAATATGGTGTCAAGAAAATAGAAGGTACTTATGTTGAAGAGATTTTAAAAGAAGCTAAGTTGTTATAAGAGGTTGTTTTATACTTGAAAAACTCAGGATTTTAAAAATCCTGAGTTTTTTATGGTATTTATACTTATGGCTTCTTTCACTGTTTTCGATGAGAATTCAGGATACTTTAAGCTTTCAAAAAATCCTTGCTTTGCCATTCCGGATTAGGATATTTGTAAAAACCTTCGCCGGATTGCTGACCAAGTTTTCCTTTGTCGATAAGTTCGGCTTTTAGCTTTTCTGCTATTTTCTGTGTTAGTTCTCCCGGGATTTCTTTTAAGATGTTGTAATTGGTGTTCATCCCATTCAAATCTAAAATAGCCATTGGTCCAAAAGGAGCACCTGTTGCTATTCTCCAGGTTTTATCAATGGTTGCAGGATCGGCAACGTCATTCGCCCACAGTGCAAGGCCAGCCACCAAAAGCGGAATTAACAAAGAATCGAGAACGTAGCCCGATTTTTCCTTCTTCAGTTCCACGGGCAGCATAGAAATGGATTTTGCAAACTCTACAATCTCGTTATAAACCATTGGGTCGGTTTGATCAGAACCCATTATTTCTGCCGTATTACGAACCATTATATGATTGGCAAAATGTAGATGGATGAATTTTTCTGGACGATCGGTAAATGTGCTTAATCTGCTCGGCAAAAGTGTGGACGAGTTGCTCGCAAAAATGGTTTTTTCCGAAGCCTGCTTAGAAGCTTTTTCCCAGAAATCTTTTTTGATATCGATGCTTTCCGGTACGGCTTCTATCAATAAATCAGCATCTTGTAAAGAAGCTTTCAAATCTGTCGAATAAGTGAGATTATTTTTGGTATTTTCGATTTTTTCTTCATCAGCTTTCAGATAGTTCTTATATTCTTCAGCCAAGACATCAAAACGGTTTTTTGCCTTATTTAAAGCTTCATCATTAACATCATAAACCGTGACTTTATAGCCGAAATAAGCGCACTGCACCGCAATCTGAAAACCGAGAACGCCACTTCCAGCCACCACAACATTTTTAATACTGATTTTAGATAAATCGGCTTCCGGCACTTTCAAAAAATCTGGACTTTGCCACGAAGGATTTGGATATTTGTAAAAGCCTTCGCCAGTAGAAATTCCCAGTTTATTTTGGTCGATGAAGGTTGATTTAAGTTTATCTAGCACAATCTTATCATCTGTTTTGCCCTTCTCTACTTGCAGTTTGTAAATGTTGTAGGGTGTCGTCAATCCGATAATATCATACAAAGCCATTGGTCCGTAAGGCGAACCAGTTCCCAGCATCCAGGTTTTGTCTATGGTTTCTGGCGTAGCATAATCGCCAATCCAAAGCTGCATTCCGGCATTCAGAAATGGATTTAATAAAGAATTGAGCACATAACCTGGAACTTCTTTTTTTACCAAAACAGGCACCATCCCTATCGCCTTGGAAAAATCGACTATTTCCTCGGTTATTTTTTCGTCGGTTCCTGGATGTGGCATAATTTCCGCCGTATTTCGCAACCATATTTGATTGGCAAAATGCAGGTTAAGGTATTGAGCCGGCCTTCCTGTCACCTCAGCAAACTGACTTGGCAACAAGGTGGATGAATTACTTACAAAAATGGTTTTCTCCGGTGAAATTGAAGAGAGTTGCTTATAAAATTCCGTTTTTATTTTAATATCTTCTGGCACTGCTTCTATCAAAAGATCGGCATCCTTCACAGCAAATGCCAAATCGGATGAATAGTGCAGTCTCTCCCTCGCTTCTGCAATTTGTTCTTCGGTGGCGCCAAGATCCTTTTTATGATTTTCGGCCAAGCCGTCGAACTTTGCTTTCGCCTTTTCCAACACTTCATCACTGATATCGTAAACAGTGGTTTCAAATCCGTGAATTGCTGTTTGAAAAGCAATTTGGAATCCTAAAACACCACTTCCGGCTACCGTTACATTTTTTATTTTGCTCATAATTTTGGTTGATTTTTGGTAATAAACTTTACGGAACTAGGACTCAGCAATCTTCATTTTCAATTATAACTGATAAAACTCCGGACTGAATGCTTCCTCCAAATTCTTTGGTTCTTTACGTTTTTTGTGGTTTAGCTCGTGTCTTGAGGTTGAAGATGTTACATACGCTGACTGCCGTGAACGCTGTAAATTCCCGATCGGTGAATTCTCTTCTATGGTTCTGAACGGTGTAAACGACAGATTTTCCATAATTTCAAAATTACCATCCTCAGGAACCGTTTGTTTTGGTATTGTGATTTTTGCCACCGTACGGAATGGTGATAATTCCTGCGACCATTCTTTTGTAAGGTCATTCACAGGCATTTCTTTCAGGTCTTTGCAAAGTTGTATTTGCAACTCAAACGTAAGGTCTTTTTGAGCTATTTCTTTGATAATTCCTTTTCTGTACGGCCATTCTGCGCTGTCTAGATCAATATTTTTTTCAGTGATGGCGTTCTTGGTCTGCTCAGTTGGGCTCACTCTTACTTTGGCGATATAATCACCGTGGCGAACTGCTCCCATACTGTAAAATTCATAAAGAAAACTGTTGATGGAAGGGATTTTTTGAAAAGTTTTAAGCGCTCCCAATTCCTTCAAAGCCTCAAAATTTGGAAATGCTTTTTTATTTTCGGTGACCCAAAGTGTGGCAAATTCCAATTTTCCCAAGGCTCCCTTTTCAAAGAAATCATTTAGCTTTAAAAACAGCTTTGAAATGAAAACATAATGTTCTGCCGAGTTACAGAAAAACACGGGATTATTAATCAGGTTAAAATCAACATTGGGAGAATCTTCCTCTCCGGGAGATAATTTTTTGCCATCTATCCCAAAAATCTTTAAAGCAAATCCCTGTGCATTACCGCTCAGTTTATCGGGCAAAACTCTGGACGAACCATTGGACAGGCGAACTGCCGCCTGGTGTTTTCCGGGTTTCGCATAAATGCCCTGCGCCAGTTCTTCGGACAGATTATCCAAAATTTCCACCTCTGCTTTCAGCACTGCATAGCCATTGGCGTGCGCATCTCTGGTATGATGGGTCGCCCTGCTTAGGTTTGGCGTATTTTTGATGTATTCGCGGATATCGCTATTAATGGTAGTAATATATTCGTCGAAATTTTCGGGAATTTCTTCCACTTCGTAACTATACTTGATGTAATCTTCCATAGTGCTTTTTTTATTTTAATTCGCTAATCCATTTTAAAGCAGAAATGCTTGGTATAAAACAATATTCGCCGCCTTTCACAATGTTGTAGGTCTGCAAACCACGGTATCTTTTGATGAGGGGTTCTCCCGGTGCAGAAAACAGTGCGTCTTCGTCCTGGACACCGATCATAGGATCTTTTTCTGTTCCCAGATTTTGGGCGTTACCATCGTTTGCCCATTGTTTTTGCAGAAATTCCAGTGTTCCCATTGCATCGGCACTAATGCCAATAAAGTACTGTCCACGTTCCTTACCGTCATTTTTAGTTACCTCCGGCGGAACGATGTCGCCAAAAGTTACACTTTTTCTGATGATCCTGTGCAAACGTTCATCCTCCAAAACAAAAGATTTGGAATCTCTTGGGTTCATCCTGCGGATATGCGAACTGAACGGACACTTTTTACCGTACTCATCATTCTTGAAAGAAAAATCATTGTTCTTTTGCATATCATCTCCTAGCGCTTTATCATCTTTTTCGGGAGCTAAAACCAAAGGTGCACCACTTCGCCAGCGACCTACCATTTTGGCAGCCAAGAGTTCTCCCTCTTCCGGTGAAGAAGAATTTTCCTTAATGAATTGATTAAATTCTGCTACCTGACTTTGGTACTTTCTGAAAACCATAAAAGAACCGTTCTTACCTAAAACTTCAGGCTGTGGAAACGGCTTTATGGTGCCGGCTTCTCCAGGATAGCCCAGTATAAATTCGCCTGCTTTAAGCGGGCGGTCAAATCCAGGCGGAACTTCTATCCCACTGCCTTCAATTTCCGGGTTGCTAATACCATCTCTGAATCCGAACACATTTTTAACCTCTTCAGATACGCTGAAATTGTGACTCAAGATTACTTCTATGCCTCTATTACCAGCCAATTTAGACCGAAATTCCTCCAGCTTGCTTTTCCACGCCTCTTCATTGTTGGCGATAATCGCCGCAGCGATGTGAATATGCGACCTTTTAAAAACCCTTTCCCAGTTTTTGGGGTCATTGACACCAATGTCATATAGAAAACGGGAGCGGTCTGCCATTCCTTCCTTGAAGGATTCGGGGAAAGTCTCAAGCGACTCTTTAGGCACGCCGATTTTTTCCAGACCTTTATAAGTGAACGTCAACGTAACCGATGCCCCTTCATTCTTATGCCAGTCTTCCGCAGAACTCACAATCGGCAAGAGTTTTTGGAGCATTTGTCTGGCTGCCACAGCATCTTTGATTTCAATGATTGCCACCGTTCCGAAATACGGAATAGGGCGGCTTCTGAGAATTAAGGCCTGTATTTCGTTCAGCTCAATTTCTACTTTATTGGGATTAAAAATCCGCTTTAAAAATTCCAATGCCATAGGTTAGATTTTATTTGCTTCGTCAATTGCCTTATTCAGTCCTTTAATGATTTTATCATTTCTCCTTATATCATTCACCGTAAGATGCGGAACACCTACATACCAACCTGTCGCGGTAATCTGATGGTCTAGAATAAACTGTTTTACACTCGGGTTTTTTATGCCTGGCCAGCCTTCTACATTCCCAAAAATGATGTCCATCAGCTGCGGAATTTTTGTGGCGAAATCATCAATATAAGCATCCCAATCACCATCGTATGCCGTACAGAAAAGAATCTTGGTATCGTTATCAAACAAAACTATACGAAGGTCATGCAGGGTTCCTACTTTGGTTGCGCCTTTCAGATCCCCACCTGCAATTTCCATTATGGTTCTGAGATTTTCTGCACCTCCAGGTTTTAGGTCTGCCATCGCGGTTAACTCAGATACACGTCCGGATCTTAACCCTTTTTTTCCGGCAGATGTAGTGGAATGGTCATAACCATCATCGATACCTTCACTGAAATTCGCCTTTGCTAACTCGGCAGCCAATTTTACTTTGTCTATGAAACTCATAATTCAGATTTTTGATCAATACTAATTCACATTATTTTTCAAGATGAAACAATAATCTTAAAGAGTTTACTACAAATGTAAAGCCACAAACAGCCATAAAATATACCGAAATTCGTATATTATGTACTGAAACTCCCTAATCCGACCTATTTGCTTTAAAAGCTTCAATTGATAAAAGGAAATATCTTATCTTTAATCTTGTTGTAATTTTGAGAGAATAAAACCTATTTAGCTATAAAAAATCAATCTTTATAATTGAGATTTCTCAATATTTACTCAATAGAACATTCAAAACAAAAACCTTCCTCAAAACAGGAAGATTGCAACAATTAAATTTAATTATAATGGATTTTTTGTAAGAATAGTTAAACGCAAAAATACAATGAAATTTGCCAATATTAAATTTTTAATGAAACTGTGCTGTTTCTGTCGAATCTCTCATGCATCTATTTTCATATCCGATATTTCCCTCCAGTATATCAATTTTCGTAAATCCAAAATTTTTCTGAATTCTAAATCGTCGGACCTTTTCTACCTTCTCTTTTTCAGCCTCCATCAATGTTTGTGACCGATTGTAATCCTCTTCATGGTAAGATACTCTCAAATATTTATCGTGAGTAATCGAAAGAAGTTGATTGGTTAAAGTTTCTGCAAAGGTTTTAGCATCGTTAATTTTTAAATAGTAGCCTTTCTTTTTGCATGCTTGAGTGTATTTTCAACTTTGACGGCGACCTCAGGAAAAACATAATAATCATTTAGCTTTTGAAAAAGCGAACCCAGAACTTCACTTTTTGCCTGTTCGCTAATCAATATTTTTGCCTGCTCATCCGATTGTTGAGCTTGTATATTTTGAGCAAATAATAAAAATATCAAAAAAAACAAGATAGTTATATTTCATATTAAAAGTGTCGTTTTGTTTTTTAGATCTATATACATTTACATAAAGTGTTGAGTATAAAATAAAACTTGACATTAAAGATTCATTCTTATCAGCCTCAATATCGGTGTAGGTAAAAATACTAGGTTTTTGTTGAAGCTTAACCTTCGTTTCGTTATCTTTTTCAAAGACACTACGATTTTAAGAATCATGAAACTAACAGTAAGTGTGACCTGTCATCAATTCATTTACAGCTTCTGTAGAAAAGAAATAATAGAAAGTAATTACAACCAATATGTCGGTTTATTTATATTTGAGTCATATAACCTTCAGAAAAAAAAATTTTTAGCCCAACGGGATTATACAAAGGTAACCGTAAAAATAGTAGTAATCGTAAAAACCATTAATATAGAAAAATAAAAGGCACTTTTACAGTGCCTTTTTACAATTATACTACTAATGAGAGTACAGTAGCTCCCATTCAAATGATTTTTCCAAACCAAGTCTCTTTTTTGATATTCCGTTATCCAGTCTTGTACCCTGTGGCATCTTACTTAAAATGTCTGACATTTCTTTATTTTGTGATCCTTCTTTCATATCTATAAATTCCTTCATAGTCATTTTGGGATAACTGCTTAGCTTAGGGGTAAAATTAATGGTTGGATCGACTGATAATTCCACTTTTTCAGCCTTCCATATATTGAAATTTTTATTGTCCTCTCTGATATCTAATATTACTCCTGGCAAGCCAAAGAATTTAAAAGGCCCTGCCGAATATGGTAATTCTTTGGTAAAATACGCTGTGACCTCCGATCCTCTAAAATTGGCGGTTGCCTTTATGCAATCATATCCAAGAATCTTTTTTGTTTTTGTTTCGTCGATCTTCCATACTGGTTTAGCAACATTATCATGAATAAAATACTTTGTATCTCTGTCTAAGCCTGTAAAAAAGAAATCTTTTGTTTTGCCGTTGTCTTTAAGTTTTGAAATAAAATAGTTTTTACTTACCGGCTTTCCTGTCTGCTTAACTGCCGAAGTAGTACCTCCCGAATTAAAATTAATAATAGAATCCTGAATGGATATAACATCATTATCTTTCACATAGAGGTCTTCGTACAAAGTCGCAATAGGTGATCTGACATGATAATATTTTACATGGACTTGCTGTGCAAGTCCATGTAAAAAAAACATTACGAAAAAAATCGTAAAAGCTATTTTTTTTAAATTCATAACTATTCAGCCGTAACAGTATAGCCTGCCTGCGATAAATTCCATTTGACAATAGTTTGAAATACTTGACAAGATGAAAGCGTTGGAGCATCAGTTACGAACCATTGAGAGCCTGTCCAGTTCCCTTCACTATCATAAAAATTAACGTTGACTCCGCAAAGCTGAAAAGAAGTTTTAGTTTTTTCAATTTTTTCAACTTGTTTCTCTGAAATTTTTAAGTCAGCTGTTTTGGCACTTACTAACCCAGCTACTCCGAAGGCAGCTAATAAAATTGCTTTTTTCATAATTATTTATTTTTTTGATCGATCAAAAGTATTGATGAAAAAGGCTTGAAAATTTATATTTTAATATTTTGAATTTATATAATTTTAAGATTTCTAGATATGGTTGAGTTCATGTAACATTTAAAGTTCAATTTTATCTGCGTTGTTTTAGTACTGGAGATAAGATAGATTTAGGATTATAGTTGCTATTAGAAAACCTATTGATAGGCTTTTAAGTAATTGTGGTATTACTATGACATTGAACCCTGTATCACTTATCTTAAAATATGTTTGTTCTTTTTTTCCTTATTATTAAACATTGATATAATAAATTCTCAAAAACAACACTAAAAAGTGAAGTGTTAAAAAATTTTTATAACTAATATAATTTTTCGTAAATTTCTTGCTATAAAAGATAAATATTCATTATAAACTTTGCTTTTTTGCAATATTTGATGAACATGAATTCATTATCAATAGATAATATAAAACACAAATGAAAAGTATCATTATTAACTTATTATGTCTTTTAGTATTTGTTTCTTGTGAGAAGACCAAGAATCTTAATGCTAATGAGATAAAGCTCACCCAAGAAATCAATTTAGACCAAGGAACTGCGGAAAAAATTAAAGGATTGTCAATGGGTGTTTTTGAAGTGGCAAAAGGGAATAAAGACAGGGAGATTCTTTTTGAGTATTTTCGAAATCTCAAAAATTACTCAAAAAATTTACCGGCGGCAATAATAATTAGGGCAAAAGCTGAAAATGCAGATCTAATTGTCAAAAAATTCGCACGGGAACTGAAAGATAAGAAATTGATTGTTTACAAATCCGCAGAAAATTACGGTAATGAAGATGATATAATTACTATTCTCCAATCTAATAATAAGTTGGAACCATTGCTCTTTGAAGCAACAAATGGCGTAAACTATGATATTGACACCCAAATGATAATCAATAAATTAAAAGATTGGGATTCCAAATACGGGATTGAGCTGGAGGCAGTCGGCCCTGATTTTGTTTCTGGGAAGTTTAAAAATAAACCCACAAACATTCCGAAATTTGCAAAAGAAGTCTATGATTTTTGTCCCGACATCGTAGACCAAGGTGTTGGAAGTATAGAGGAATTGGAGAAATCACTTGCAGATTCTAATGAATTTTTCCTTTGGTGGGACTAGTGTGTATCATTTCAAAGCAACAATTAAAAGAATCCTCATATTTTATTCAAATCCGCAATTTTTAGTGTCGATAAGTATTATCTATTTTGAAATTAAGATTTAAAGTTCTAATTCTTTCCCTATAAATTCTCAAGTAATAAACAAAATGAAAAAAATTCATTACCTAATTTTCAGCTTTTTTGCACTTGGATGCAATTCAAAATTAGAAAACAGTAATTCCATCGCCGTAAAACCTACTATAAATATAAAAAAAAGAAAATCCAACGGGACAGAAATCGTTAATAAACTGGAAAAACTCAATTTCTTTAATCTGACAGAAAAGTCTGACCTTAATGATGAAAAAGAGGAATTAGCCCGAGCTTATAATGAGAATAATTTTTTTGAAGGTGCACTCCG
Source organism: Chryseobacterium sp. VD8 (assembly GCF_037149975.1). Classification (NCBI taxonomy): domain Bacteria; kingdom Pseudomonadati; phylum Bacteroidota; class Flavobacteriia; order Flavobacteriales; family Weeksellaceae; genus Chryseobacterium; species Chryseobacterium sp. VD8. Next base: position 27,954 of record NZ_JBBCQL010000008.1, read on the forward strand.
AGGAGAGACACTGGAATTTCTGGATAACCGTTTTTATTTTATTGATAGTGAAGAACTCTTTAAAGTTGGAGGCTTGATAAATTACTTGAAAACTGTAAAACCTGTCTTTGAGAAACTGGGCTTGAAATTAAATTATTCCAATGAAAAAAGCTTTCAAAATGAAAAGCATTGGAGACATACAATAGAATTGAACAGCAGAGAATATATTGCTTTTGACAATAATTTTAGTAAGCAGGATTGGAACATTGCTTACGTCAGGTTTATCGAGATGTTGAACGAAGAATTAGAAATACAGAATAGTGAAGAAAGATTTTACCCTATATCATCCCAAAATGATGGAAGAATGGTATTGCTCACCAAAAAGCAATTCGAGTTCATAAAAGAAAATTATCCCAATGACAAGGAGCACCCTAAAGAATTGGCAGTTTGGAAAAAAGAAAATAATATACATTGATTAAGTGTCAGTTAACCATCGATAGGGACAAACACATTTCAGATTAGTTAACTGCATCATAATCGATAATTGGCACTTGACAACTAATAATAGTTCGTACAGCACCAAATAATTATATAAAAAAAATACTTCTTAAAATATTACTTATTTAATCTTAGCGAAATCTTCTCCAGATCATCAATAAAGTTTTTGATTGTTATTGCTTTAATAGGCTCACCCACCAATTTAGAATGCTTTTCGATCAAGATTGTTCTAAGAGAACTTATAAATTCGAACTCCGATCTATGATAATCCTCAATTTTTGCATTTGCAAAAGTCTTTTCAGGAAAATAACGATAATTAAAATAGCCATTTAAATTAAAGATTGACTCATTGTTTAATTTAAATATTACTTCCGAAAATTCTTCAGCTGAAATAGTTTTAAGAATTGATGTTCTTTCTAACAAATTACCTGTTGACCAGTCATATTTTTGAAATTTATCATACAACTGATCAACATTGTCATCACCTAAACCTAAAAGTGTGGCTTTTACAAAATCGGTTGCTGATTTCGATTGATTTTGTTTAATATGGTCTTTTAAAGATTTTAATATTTCTTGAAACTCAGACGTATGCTCCGACGCATAAGACTTTCTCCATGAACCCCTTAATAACAGGTGTACATCCGTAACATCCTTAAGCTCTTCGCAAGCAGCAAACAGTACTTTTGCTCTACTAATAATATTTGCTTTTGTGCTGCGATTGTATAATTCATTATCAATTAAATTCAATAATATACCTGAAATATGTAAGACTTCAGTAAAGTGTAAATTTCCCTCTTCAAAGAATTCTTTCTCAACTTTTGCTAAAATTTCTGTATAGACTCTATCCTCTAAAAATTTCCAATACCACAACTTTTCCCAATCTTTTTCCTCAGCCGGACGAAAAATTGAACAGTTATTTAGTTCAACTATCAACTCTTCATAATTACCGTGACTAATGAATCCAAGTAATTTCTCTGCCGTAAATAGCTTTGTGGAATGAAGCAAACTGTAAGATTTGATTGCCTCTTCATAGCTTTGGTAATCGTATTTTTTTTCATCTCCGATGAATAATTGCTGAAAATCCACAATATTCAAATTGCCGGTATTATACTCAATATGAAATATCAAATAATATCCCAATAAACTTCTCGTGAGTAGTTCATAATTTTCAGCATCTTTTTTAAGATCCTGGTCTAGCAGATTTAAAAGTCTTTCATAATTAAATAAAGCACGCTGCAGAACTCTCAGATTTTTAGCATTTGAAGCATTGAAAACACTAAATATTAATGCTTTATTTGCATTTAACACAGCTTGAGTTTCTGGTTTTAAAAGATTAATAAAATATTGAACTGCCTCCTCCGTGTTCGGTTTGATCTCAAACACTTGGCCAATTATTTTCTCCTTAAACGAAGCATAAGGGGTTAAATTTTTTTCCTCCTTATCTCTTTCAATGATTTTATCTTCATCAGAAATCAAAATAATTTTACATTTTGAATGCTCTACAAAATCATTAATAAATCCATATATTTCATCAACTGGAATTTTACACCTTTCAATATCGTCAAAAATGATAATCCTGTTACCTTTGATATTTTCGTTTTCTGCCTTAAAAATCGAAATCGGATCAAAATTTATATTTGCGCTTGCATCATCATTTCCATCTCCATCAATATCCAAATCAATTTTTAATGTCGATTTAATGAAACCTTTTAGGATCGCAGATGCTACTTTTACACCTTTTGAATGTAGAAAAGGATTAATTTTCTCTTTTAGTTTTAAAATAATTTCCTTCTTTTCACTAACGCCATTTAAAGAAACATAGATAGGATTGAGACCTACAAATTCGTCTGCAGCAATGTCCGGAGTACTCCATTTTTCAATTAATTTTTTTATAAAAAAAGTTTTACCAGCCCCCCAGCTGCCCTTTAGTAGTACAGCAAAATTGATATTATCTGAGTTAATATAATAATCTAGATATTCAATGATATGTTTATTGTCCATTTGTTTTGTTAAAGTTTAAAAACCGTGAGAGTTTACTATTTGCTTTTATTTTATATTCAAACTATTACTGCTTAAAAAGTAAATTACAATTCTAAATTCTCGAATTCTATCCAAAAGTTGATAAAGTCGGCAATGGTTAATAGTGAGTGTATATTTTGTCCATTACAATTTTTTAGATTTAACCCGTTCCAAATCGGGTATGGACAATTACTTACAGTGACATTAACCTGTGAATGCCCAAAAGAATTTCGGACTTGTCTCGCAAATTGGCATATGGAGTTTGCATTTTTAAGATCTCCATACTTATTTACTATAATAGCTCTAGTATGTTCTTCCCACCATTTTATAAATTGCTTCTCCAACACACTTACAAATTGCTCATGTTCATATAAAATTGGAACCACAGTTTGATTTGCTTCAGGATTATGAACATTATATTGTTCATGCTGCTCCTGCCGCTGGATTTCATAATCTTTATGGCTGCTGAAGTCAATCAAATTGGCATTGCAGAAGACAGTTTTATCAGATATCTGGGCTAAAAGAGCAAAGATCCCATTATAAACTTTACCCGCAACAGAAAAAATTTCTTTGTTTACAATGTCACCTTGCTTTATAATAAATTTTAGATGATTATAGTAAGAAAATGTCGGCTTTATAAAAAGCTGTTCAATGGAATTATCGTTTGGTATTTTCATAGTTTTAGTTATTTCATAAATATACAAATATTACTTCACAGTCTAATGCTTTCCTAAAAAAGTCGAAATCTCATTTATACAATACGAATAAAGAATAACTTCAATAAGTTAATTCGGAAACATAGTAGACTTAAGTTTAACAAATCAATCGAGACAAACAGCATATACACTTACAAATCAATAATATATATTTTTAAATAAGCAAAAAAGTATTTAACTAAAGTAGGTCGTATAGTTGTACTTTAATTATAAACTTATGAAGATTAATATTTTATACAAAAAGAAAATGTATTTGGTAAAAGTTGATATATCAGGGTGTGACTATCGATTTTTTCTAAAAAATTCAGATGGGGAATACAGCTACTATTTTTTTACATTGCACAAGTATTCTTGCAGACTTAGTTGCCGTTTGCAACACTATAAAGAATTCAAAAAGTTAGTATTCAGAGAATGTACGATATGTAATTCACATAGCAAATGTGGAAGACATTTGCGAGGTTATATGACCGAAAATTGAATTTGTCTTAGAGCACTTTCTTATAGCAGCATTTTGTTTTGACGAGATGCTGCTTTAGTAGTTTTTTGTATTAATGTAAATTTACAGTCCTAATTTCTCTGACGAATTTTTATTGCTATAGCTCCTATGATATTGAAAATAATGTTTAGTTTTTGTCGTCTATGATTTCAATACAAATCAACACTCCTTCCGTATAACTGTATCCATATCCGAACCCATAGCTTCCACCCCCACTTACTTTTTCTGTATCAGATAAAAGCCGAGGTGAACTCGAAATACCTTGTGAACTATATTGATAATTGTAGCGACCTGATGTGATTGGAGAAATTGAGATAATTCTCACATTTTTAGAAGACCACTTTTCCATTTCGCTGTTTATATCATTAGACAATCGTTCTCCATCAATTTCCGAATCTGACCAACCAACAACTTTTTCAGATACGATTCTTTTTGTGATTGGCTTTTCAGCTCCTAACCAATTTCGTTTTGTTTCTCCGGTTGGAATATTTTCACTTACATTTTGCAGAATAGGCTTGAAATATGCTGGAATAAAAATGGTCTTTATCATTAGTTTTTTTAAAATTATGCTTAACTAAAATAAAACTACGGAATTATAGTTAAAAATCAAAAAGTTAAGTTCTTTTATTTAAGTAAAAAAAGTCCCCAACTCATCCGGGGACTAAAAACTAATAACCATGAAAACTCAATTATAGATGAGATTCAATACAAATATATATAACCTGTTTTATAACGGAAAATATTTAAGAAAATTTAAGATTACTATTGCGGATCATATTTTCGCGCCGAAAATTTGCATTATAAAATTACTTATTCTTTCAATGCGTTTTCAACTTCCTCTATAAGCTCTTGCTTATCAGGTAAAATTGTTACATATTTTGAAGCATATACATTATTTTCAAATCCTCCTAAGATATATTCTGCTGTGATATCGTCTTTTTCAGCGCACAGAATTATTCCTATTGGTGGATTATCATTGTCATCATTAATTTCTGTTTTGTAATAGTTTAAGTATGTATTTAATTGACCTCCGTCAGCAACGTTAAGTTTAGTTGTTTTAAGCTCAATCAGGATATACGATCGTAGAATCTTGTTGTAAAACACCATATCGACATAATAATGGTTATTATTGATAGTTATTCTTTGCTGGGAACCGACAAACATAAATCCACGACCTAATTCCAACAAAAAATCTTCGATATGCCTGATTAGTTTTGCTTCCAAATCTCTTTCTAAAATTGGCTTATTCTCAGGAATTCCAAGAAATTCAAAAACATACGGATTTTTTAAAATATCATCCGCATTTGTTATTTCTTGTCCTTTTCGAGCTAATTCTAGAACTTTTTCTTTATTCTTAGATCCTTTTGAAGCAAAAGCCTTTCATATAAAGAACTATCAATTTGTCTTTTCAATTCCCGAATAGACCAGTTTGAATTTACGGTTTCTTTCTCATAGAAACTACGTTTTGCTTTATCTTCTATAATTAAAAGCTCACAAAAATGTGTCCAGGTTAAGTGTCCAGTCAGCGACTGGACATCCGGATATTCGGTATAAAGCTTTCTCATATTAAAAAGGTTGGAACGAGAAAATCCTTTTCCAATTTCCTTTGTAAGAAGTTTTGATAAATTCAAAATTATCTGCCTTGATGACTGATTATCTAAATTATTCTTCTGTTCTGTATCGACAATCTCTTTACCGATTCTCCAATAAGTAAAAATCAATTCCTGATTGACACGTTGAGATAAACTTTTTCTTGACGATAAGATTATAGATTTAATATTTTCAACTAAATCTCTATCAATAACCGTTAATTTATCTATATCACTCATACTACAAAAATAGCAAAATATTAAATCCTTCTAAATATAAAATTGTACGCCACTCAATCCTTTGGCCCATAAGTGCACATTTAATTCTCAATCCAATCAAACTTCTTGTTGGCTACTAAATTTGATTTTATTAATTTGTTTATTGAATGCTCAACCGTTAACAAGCCTCTAGTTGTTTCTCCGGTTCTTTGAATAGCTTCATACCCTGAACAAGAATGATAATGCCTAAATATATTGAAAATACTTTGCTTTCTTAATTGAAGTGACATTTTTATATTTTGCAGATCAGCAACATTTATGATGGTCAGCGGGTGAATTTTATGCAATTCATTTTCTATTTCAATATTTTCGGAGAGAAGCAAACTCTCAAATTTGCGCTTAAATGCCATTGAAGTATAACCGGAACTGAAAATAAAATCATTTACAATCAAAGTGGGATATAGATGAACTTTTCTACTAAAATCAAATAAAGGATCTTTTATATAATGTTTGTAGTTATGGAATTCTTTAATAGTCTTTTTCGCAAGCTGTATTAAGCCATAATCTTTGTAAAATTTTTCAAAGTCAATTTTGTCAAAATCCTCAAGCGTTTTAACGGTTTTATACCCATTAACTAAGGGAAGGTAATTACTTTTTGCTTCTGCCAGTATAATCTTGTTTTTTTCACGAATATAGTAATCGGCATATTCAATTTCATTTCTTCCATCCAGTTTAAATTTTAAGTCATTAGTATGTCTGAAAACTACTCTTGGGTTATCTCTGAAGGCTTCTGAAAAAATATTTTCAATAAAGGGTTCAAAAAATTTATCCCCGATGAAATTTCCCCAATCATTTCTATTACAAATATTAAAAGGTTTTAAATAATCAAACCAGAAATCATTGATGAATAAAGAGTATGTTTTTTCAAGCAATAATTTATTGTCAAGAATTAAATAAGTTATTAAATTTCTATTATATTCATCACTTGCTCTAAATAAAGGATTCTTCTTGATTTCCATAAAATCGAAAATTTTTAAATCTGTTTTCTCAATTTTTCCAGTTACATTTCGTTTACTAAAAGCATCAAGGATATCTACATATTCCCTATTGTCTGCTAAAATATTAATGTAACTAACATCCAACTTATTGTCGAAGCTTTTAAAGTAGGTATAAGCTAAAAATTTGAAGAACTCTATCAAGGATTCAATCTTGAAAGTCTTTTTCAGATAATCAGAAAAATGTTTACCAAAAAATTCATCTTTCTCAATTGTTGTAAGTAATGAAAATGACTTATAAAGGAAATTGACGGGGTTAAGGCTATGATAATATTGATTTTGGGGTAATTCTTTAAACATAAAAAACTCGAAAAATCTTTCACCGAGTTTTTCATAACCACTTGACCTGTATTCTTGGTCAAATACCAAAACATTGCTGTTTACACATAGCAGATATCGAAGAATTTGCTCCCTATTCTGAATTGTATACCGAGGTGTCTTCTCTGTAAAATTGTTAGAATTTAAAATTTCCTGCAAAGCATAGAGACAGGTTACCCGCGAAAATAGAACATAATTTTGCGGTGTTTTTAAATATTCATTTATAAAATCTAAACAATTTGAATCCTCTAGGTTATTATGATTATCCAAAAATAAAAATCTTAAGCAAGCTACTTGCGTTTCGCGCGAATCATCTATGTATGAGCTATAGACAGGATTTATTTTTGAATTTATAGCTACAACCGTAGCAATGAGTTCTTCTTTTGGAATTTCTGCGATTAAATCCAAAGGTTTACTAGGAAAGGGCTCCTCGTAAGCTTCTGAAAATTTTATTAGATGTCCGAACATGGTTATTATTTAGTAGTTTAGCTTTATAGTGATGTTGTGAAAATTTCTCTCCAGGAAATATCTATTCTATTTCGATATTTATATAATCAAATTCCAGTTTCAAATTCTGTTTTAAAAATTCAATGTACTTTTTATCACTATCGTTTGCCGGATATTGTCCAACCACAATATGTTTTTTTGGCCTTTCATCGCAGTCATTAAATGAATATAGTAAAACCTGTCCCAGAGCTTCTTTTATACATTCAGAAGCATAAGATGATGATTTTACTTCATAAAAAGTAATGTAGTCCTTTTGAATAAGTTTTATATCAACAAAATTTTCTTCAGGAAACACGTTTTTTTCACCATATTGAGCACATAGTAACTTATACAGTGCTTGCTGAATCTTACCATGTTTCTTTTGAGCAATAAAAGAACGGGCTACAGTAGTCCTAATATGTTCTTCCGTATTTATTTTGCTTGCGGCTTTCCTTGACCGTAATTTTTTTCTTAGATGATGTATCGCAACCGCAACATCGACGGCATTTTCAGTATTTCCGAACTGGTCATAAAGTTGCCTCATAAAAGAATATACATCCAGATTTACAGGCTTATTTTGCATCATCACATTTTGTATTTGTGAAATTGTTGTACGCCGATTTGTTTTCAGACCAAAATGTTCAGCTATTTTAATTAAAACATCATTCTTGAAAATTGGGATAAGCCTCTCATTAGAATATAAAAACGCAACCTTCCACTTAAACAGATCAGGCAAAACTAAATCATCAATTTGCTCAAATTTTCCAAGTTCAGACAGCTGAATAATTTTTATGATTTCATCTTGTACTTTTTTAAATGCTGCTCCCCTCTCCTCTCCGTAAGCTGCCAACCAAGAATATTCATCATCATTTTCGTAATTTTTAGGTCTTTTGGCCTGATCCTGTCTTTGATAAATACCAAATTTTATAGAAGTCATCCCCTTTATACTTCCTAGCATTCGTGTTTTAGTTTCTACCCACTGGCAGAAAGTGTCTTTATTTTTTAATCCAACATATTCTTGTAAAGACATACTTTTAATGTTTTCAATAGGCCACCGATTTAGAAATTGGTCAAGTAGCTCTCTTAATTCATCGATATTCATTTATCAGCTTTTATCTTCAATATACAAAAACATATTGATACAAAATTTTTCATTTTTTTAAAACTGCATTAGCCCTACTAATTTACTATTTGTTGTCCCAAACGTCCTGAGGGGCTATTGTGTTTTCATTTCCACGACAATATGAATGCTATTTCGAAAAAGTTTGTTATCTTTATGAAAATACAAATATGAAAACAATGAAAATCTACAGCATCTTGGCTACAATATGTATTATTTTACTATCCATCTGGATTGTTATTCTACACAAAAATCTGAAAGAGACCGAAGAAGTTCTACAACAATGTTCCGAAAGATATTATAAAGAAATCAGTGAAAAATAAATGGAAAAGGAATTATCTTTTTACGAATTTACTCAGCTCCCAAAGGAAGAACAATACAACTTGGCATTCACCCTCGGCGAGTTCATCAATACGTCAGAGAAAGGCAATGTTAGATTTGCATTGTATAAACTTTTCAATTTCTATGTCGAAGCAGTTTATGATTCCAAGGAAAACAAAATTATTACCCTAACTAGCTTTTTGAAGTCTGACTAAAGAAAATAAAAAATATTACACCTATCGATGCAATGCCTTACGTAGCTATCACTTCTCTTAGAATAAATATTTTATTTCTTAGCTATTTCATGATTCTTTATAGGCTTTCTTGACTAATACTCCTTTTCGATCTTTTTTAAATTTTAGCATCTTATTTTTGTCTTCAACTCTACTGAAAAATTCTGACAATGAAATCTCAAAATAATCGCAGATTGCAAATAATTTACTACAAGTAATATTATGGTCAGTAGAAGTATACCGCTCCAAAGCAAGATTTTTTCCATATTCAGTAAAATATTCATTGTTAACATCTAACAATGCCTTGCCACTTTGTTTATAAAGGTCTTTAATTACTTCTGAAATTGCATCAGTTAATTCTGGAATTTTAGTTTGCTTTCTCATACTAACAAATGGAGTAATAAAAAACAACCTTAACAATTACACATATGTAAATTATTTTTATTATATTCGCATATTGAAACATCAAAATATTGATGTATTTTTGCGAAACTTTAAAAAAATATTAAAAGCATTCGCTTAGAATCTCGGATAGAAAAACTGGCACTTTTTAGCAACGAGACGATAAGCAGATTGCTCACGACCGCGCGGCGTGGGCTCTCTTATCTGTTGCAAGGTATGCCAGTACCCCTATCCAGTAAGTAGAGTTCCACGCCGTTTTTATTCTAATGCTGTCCGCCTACTCCACTATTTCTAAGCTGCTTTTACTATAAAGATTAGGCAGGTTACAATGGCAGCGCATCCATTGGAGCTTTATAGCTCACACTAAGAGTAAATTTCATTCATATTAAATTTAGACCTGTAGAGGCGGAAGTTTTCTTCACTGGTAAGGCTTCCTCCAATACGGTCATAAAAAACAAAAACTCATACAACAGCTATTGAAAACCAAGAGAATAGATTTGGAAAGCAGATTCTGGTCTGGCAGTCGTACAAATTCAGGGATAAAACTTATTAAGAACTTTTTCCAATTCAACGACCTTGTGGCCGCCAAAGAACTATTGAACCAAATTATGATTTATTCGGGCAAAAAGAAGTCTGTAATACCGGAAGATTCCTCGACTATTTTCCACTTTCATCAGGCTTTACGGTCTTTAGTGCGTGCGTGTTTTCTCCTATGGCAGAAAGAAAAAAGATGGAAAGTCAATGAACCGGGGGAGAATTATTCGCCATTAGCACAGGGTTCACTTTCAGATGGTGAATTTATAAACCCAATACTGGTATTTCAAAAGGCTTTTGGAGAATACTCCATCAAAGATTTCGAGTACTACATTTCGGTGGCTGTCTATTTTTCGTTGGGTACCTATTCTCACACCGCTGAAAGTAAAATCTTTGTTCCATACCTGCATTTATGCAAAATGCTTGATGCATCATACCTCATCTTAGAAAGAGGAATCCAAAAGAAAAAATAACCATTAATCAAATAAGCAAAGAATGAATAACACTACTTAAGAATCCCCTAAAACATAATAAAAAAGCCCTTTCCGCAAAGTTGACGCTGGTTGGAAAGAGCAAAGTCTAATAAATTAAACTATATCAAAAGTATGAAAAAAAACTTTTGCAGGCTAGGCTGTATTCAACTTTCAGCCACTTTAACCCTGCTAGTCTCGGGAATGGCAATAGGACAAGTAAGAACCATCTCGGGAACGGTCACACAAAATGGGCAGCCAGTCAGTAATGTCTCGGTATTTCAGGAAGGCAGTACAGAAGTTACAATTACTAATTCTTCCGGGAAATATCAGATCCAAGTTGCCGGAAACAATCCCGTTCTTATTTTCAAACATCCAGATTATGCAGAACAACGGCTAGACATCGGAACAATATCCACTGCCAATATTGCTTTAAGCAATAGGGAAAGGCAAATTGAAGAAGTTGTGCTTAACGCAGGTTATTACAAAGTAAAAGAAAAAGAAAGTACGGGAAATATCGCGAAGGTTACAGCAAAAGAAATTGCAAACCAGCCTGTCACTAATGTTCTTTCTTCTATACAGGGGCGGGTTTCCGGAGTGAATATCACGCAAAGTACGGGAGTTCCCGGTGCTGGCTTTGATATTCAGATTCGTGGCAAAAACAGTCTGAGAAGTGCTGGAAACGAACCTTTATATATCATCGATGGTGTTCCATACGGAGGGCGTGTCAATGCACAAAACTCTGCCGCCATCCTTCCTTCCGGCAATATTAGCCCTCTAAACTCCATTAACCCCAACGATATCGAAAGCATTGAAATCCTTAAAGATGCTGATGCGACAGCCATCTACGGTACACGTGGTGCGAATGGCGTTGTTCTCGTCACGACTAAACGCGGCACAAAAGGACGGTTAGAAGTTTCCCTGAATACCAACTATGGACTAAGTAAGGTGGCAAACCATATGGAAATGATGAATACCGAGCAGTATATTTCAATGAGAAGGCAGGCTTATGCGAATTCTGGAATCGCTACCTATCCTTCCAATGCCTACGATATCAATGGAAAATGGGATCAATCGCGATATACAGATTGGCAAAAAGTCTTAATAGGCAATTGGGCAGAGTTACAGTCAACTATGATTTCGTTAAGTGGCGGAGGAGCCAACAGTAGCTTTTTAATTAGCGGAGGGCATACTGAGCAAACCACAGTTTTTCCGGGCAATTTTCGCTATAAGGTAAATACTTTGATGTCAAGCTACAATTATAAATCTCCTAATAAAAAGTTGACCCTCTCATTTACAAACAATTTCAGAACTTCTGATAATAATGTAATTAACACGGATCTCACCAACCGATCCCTGTTTTTAAGCCCCAATGCACCTGCTCTTTATAAGCCAGATGGAACATTAAATTGGGAAGATGGGACATTCGCCAATCCAATTGCTTCGCTGGAAGGCGTGTATAACAATACGATGAAACAGTTTAATCAAAGCCTTAATGTGGACTATTTAATAGGGCTTGGCTTAAATTTCAAAATAAATGGTGGTATGAACTTTCAGGACTTTGAAGAATTTGCCGTCAAACCAAACACAATGTACAACCCGGCTTCAACGTCAGGTTCCAGTCCACAATATTCAACTTCCTCAAAGGGTCTTAATAAAATATTCTCATTCATAGTAGAACCGCAATTATCGTGGAACAAAAAAATCAACAGACATGAACTGCAGGTCTTGGTAGGAAGTTCATTGCAAACGACAAGGAATCAGCAATCAGGCATAACAGGGACAGGATTTTCAAGCAACGCTTTACTGTACAATATTGCAGCGGCAACAACAAAGACATTCAGAGACGAAATCGATATTGATTATCGCTATGTTTCTCTATATGGAAGAGTAAATTATCAATTTGCAAACCGATATATACTTAATCTAACCGCAAGGCGGGACGGTTCCAGCCGCTTTGGTTCAGCTAACAGATTTGCAAACTTTGGAGCACTTGGCGCAGCATGGTTGTTCTCAGAAGAGAGCTTTTTAAAAAACAGCAGATGGCTCAGTACAGGAAAATTAAGAGGAAGCTTCGGTCTGACCGGAAGCGATGCTATCGGTGACTACCAGTTTCTTGATACATATACCTTATCAACAAGTTCCTACAATGATGTCGTAGGATTTTATCCATCAAGGCTTTACAATCCTTATTTCAGCTGGGAAAAAACAAAAAAACTAGAGGTTGCGATTCAGCTCGGCTTCTTGAAAGATAGGCTGATGCTCCAATCCGCATATTACCAAAACCGTTCATCCAATCAGTTGGTTGGAATCCCATTACCCGCTACAACAGGTTTTTCATCGGTGCAATCCAACCTGGATGCAACCGTTGAGAATACCGGATGGGAAGTAGAGCTGTCAGCACATCCTATCAGAGGTAATAAATGGAATTGGAGCTCTTCCTTCAATATCACGATTCCCAAAAGCAAACTGTTATCTTTTCCAGGACTGGAGGGTTCATCATACGCTAATACGTATGTAATAGGCTACCCCACTTCTATCGTCAAGCTATACCAATATGAAGGTATTGACCCCAGCACTGGATCATATCTCTTTAAAGACTACAATGGGGATGGCAAAATAAGCAGTCCCGATGACAATAAAGCCATTGAAAATATCGGAACGAAATTCTTTGGCGGATGGCAGAATGAAATTAGCTACAAAAACTTGAGCCTGTCATTCCTATTCCAGTTCGTAAAACAGACCAACTACAACTACATAAGTACTATGCCCTACCCCGGCAATATGAACAATCAGCCAGCTGCGTTTACAAATGTATGGTCTCAAAACAATCAAGGCGGTTTTATTATGCCTTACTCAGCCGGAACCAATGCACAGATTAATGCGCTTACAGCGAACTACATCGCAAGTACAGCAGCGATCGGCGATGCATCATTTATAAGGCTAAAAAATATCCAGTTAAACTACAAAATACCTGTTAGGTCTTCATGGATAAAGCAGGCTTTAGTATATGTTCAGGGACAAAATCTGGCGACATGGACGAACTATTTCGGTCTCGATCCCGAGTTTACGTCAACCGGATATCTTCCCCCTTTGAAAACTTATTCTTTAGGATGTCAAATAACTTTTTAAAATTATGAGAAATAAATATAACATACTTTTTCTTTTTGGGATCACAGCATTTAACTTTATCTCCTGCGACAATTTGATAGAGCCCGACCAGCCGACAAACCAAATTAGCAGTACAGATGTATATAGTAACGTCGGCAATGCCGATGCTGTATTAAGTAATTTATACGCGGAATTACAGTATAATTCCGTATTGTCTGGCGGGACAAGAGGCTTGGGAGCACTCTTGGGAAGTTACGCTGACGATCTCGATAATTATATGGCGGCGTCTCAAACGGCTTACCTGGACATATATAATACTCAGGTATTACCAACCAATACGGTTCTAAAAACATTGTGGACAAATGCATACAAAGAAATCTACATCTGTAACAGCATCATCGAAGGAGTATCAAAATCATCCTCTATAAAAGATGAGGATAAAAATAGAATTATCGGAGAGGCGGTTCTAATAAGATCAATAATTCATCTTCGGCTTACCCA
>NZ_JBBCQL010000009.1:0-40608 GCF_037149975.1 Chryseobacterium sp. VD8
TTTCGTCTTTCTCATTGTTTCTGTACCTTATTTAATGATTATTTTTTCTTTCCTTTTGCTGGTGCAGCTGGTGCCTGACCTGGTTTAGGTCTCTTAGCTCCGTACTTCGATCTTCTCTGCGTTCTCCTATTTACACCTGCAGTGTCTAATGCACCTCTTACGATGTGGTAACGTACTCCCGGTAGGTCTTTCACCCTTCCGCCTCTAACCAATACTATCGAGTGCTCCTGAAGATTGTGTCCTTCGCCCGGGATATAGGCATTCACTTCTTTACCGTTAGAAAGTCTTACCCTTGCAACTTTTCTTAGTGCAGAGTTAGGTTTCTTAGGTGTAGTAGTATATACTCTCGTACATACACCACGTCTTTGTGGACAAGAATCTAGGGCAGCCGATTTGCTCTTCTTGGCAAGCGTGGCTCTTCCTTTTCTTACTAATTGTTGAATAGTAGGCATTTAATTGCTTTTTATTTTAGGGTGCAAAAATAGTAATATTTTTTTAATTAACAAGCAGTTATATAGAAATAATATTTTTATTTAAAATTTAATTAACAGATAGTTACGGTTTATCAACAATTGCAACACGAACATTCCTATTCCAGTGAAAATCTTTGATATTATTTTTAAGTTCTTCCAGATTATTTATTAATACAAATGGGTATTGTTAAAATAAGCAGTGGCTCCAGCATCATTATCTACAATTTTTGACTTTACTATATAATAATATGTATATAGAACAGGGTTATTAAATTGGTGCCACAAATTGGAATGCAAAAACTACCACATTTAAATTCATTCTAAAAATATCAAAGATAAGTATCATCAATCATGAAACCGCATTTTCGGCACAATATTTACTTAATTTTGTTTCAGAAAAATAAACTACAATATAGATATGAAAAACGCCAACATTATCGGTCTTAAAGAAACCGACTGCAAAAAGATTTCAGAAAAATTAAATATTCTTTTAGCTAACTATTCCGTATTTTATCAGAATACAAGAGGCTCTCACTGGAATATTAAAGGAGATCAGTTTTTTACACTTCACCCTAAATTTGAGGAACTATACAACAGTCTTGTTTTAAAGATTGATGAAATTGCAGAAAGAATTTTAACATTGGGTGCTACACCGGCTCACAATTATTCAGACTACCTGAAAGTATCAACCATAAAAGAAAGCGTGGAAGTAAGCGACGCTACGAAAAGTGTTGAAAACATTTTAAATTCATTCAAAGTAGTTATTGATCTTCAGAGAGAACTTTTAGATATTACTGATGCAGCGGGAGACGAAGGAACAAACTCTCAGATGAGCGATTACATTACAGAACAGGAAAAAGAAGTATGGATGTACAACTCTTATCTTGGGAAGTAAAGAAAAAAATTTTCCTTAAAAAGTAAAAAAATCACCTTACATTTAGGTGATTTTATTTTTAATAACTATATTTGCGTATAAATTACACAATTATGCACAACGTACGATTAAACTCTATTTTAGATAACGACTTTTACAAAATAACCATGCAGAATGCGGTAGTAAAATTATTCCCAAGCTCTGTAGTAAAATATGAATTCATTAACCGCGGAAAACATCAGTTTCCTGAAGGTTTCGATGTTGCTTTAAGAGAAGCGGTTAATAAAATGGCAGAACTGAAGTTGACGAAAGATGAAAAAAAATTCATGGCAAGAACCTGCCCTTACATTGATCTTCCCTACTTAGATTTTCTGGAAGGCTATCATTATGATCCTTCCGAAGTTAAAATTCATCAGGAAGGAAGCGATCTTTCTGTAACGGTTGAAGGACTCTGGTACAGAACAATTCTTTGGGAAGTTCCTTTACTCGCACTCATCAGCGAGCTTCATTACGAAATGAACCACATGGAAAGAGATTCCAATGAAGTAGTGATGAATAAAACCTTGGAAAAAGCAGAAACACTGGCAAAACTGGGCGTTAATTTCGCAGAATTCGGAACCCGCAGAAGACATTCCCATAAAGTTCAGAATCTGGTTATGGAAGCTTTAACACAAAAGAAAGAGTCTACATTTATAGGTTCTTCCAATGTGCATTTCGCAATGAAGTATGGTGTAAAACCTATCGGAACCCACGCTCACGAATGGTTTATGTTCCATGCTGCGGAATATGGTTTCAAGATGGCAAACGAACTGGCTCTGGAACACTGGGTAGATGTTTACCGCGGAGATTTGGGAGTTGCCCTTTCAGATACCTATACAACGGATGTTTTCTTTCAGCAGTTTGATAAAAAGTTTGCAAAACTTTTCGACGGTGTTCGTCACGATAGCGGCGATCCTCTGGAATTCGCAGATAAAACCATTGCCCATTATGAAAGACACGGCATTAATCCGCTATTCAAATATATTATTTTTTCAGACGGTTTAAATCTTGAAAAAGTAGAAGAAATCACCAATTACTGCAAAGGAAAAATCGGAGTTTCTTTCGGAATCGGAACTAATCTTACCAACGATGTCGGCTTAAAGCCAATGAATATTGTCATGAAACTTATCGGCGTTCAGGCTCCGAATAAAGAATGGATTCCAACTGTAAAATTATCCGATGAACACGGAAAATATACCGGAGATCCTAAAATGATTGAATTGGCGAAAGAATTTTTAAGAATAAAAGATTAAAACAGAAATGATGAAAAAAATTATCTTATCAGCTTCAATTTTTGCAACAGCATTTTCGTTTGCTCAGAAAACTACAGAAAAACCGAAGTTCAACGAAAAATTAGCTACAGAACTGGGAGCCGATAAATACGGAATGAAGCCGTACGTAATCGTAATGCTGACGACAGGAACTACAAAAATTGAAGACAGGACAAAAATGGCTGAATTAATGAAAGAACATTTAGCCAACATCGGAAAACTTGCTAAAGAAGGAAAAGTTGTAGTGGCAGGACCGTTTACCTCAGATAACAAACAAAATTTTGAAGGGATGTTCATCTTCAATACAAAATCCCAAGAAGAAGCAGAATCATGGGTAAAAACAGATCCCGCTGTAAAAGCAGGAGTCTTCGGATATGAAATCTTGCCATGGTATGGATCCGCAGCTCTGCCTTTATACCTGAAGCACCATGAGGAAATTGCAAAAGAAAATCCTTAATTACTAAGGTCAATGAGAAAATTATCTTACGTTTTATTGTTACTATTATTAATTAACTGCAAGAATAAATCTTCCGTATTTGAAGTAAAAATAAATCATGTTTCAAAAAATATTATTGATGAACTTAAGCATTTAAAAGAAGAGGAAACCAACTTTTCCGGATTACTTTATAAAGATAAAAAATACGAAGTGCGGAAAAGCTGCTCTGGTGAATGGGGAGGAACTGTTTATTTTAAAAACAGACAAAACAATGTCATTCATTATGCCGCTGCAACCTGCCCTGTTTCTGTAAATAAAATAGATGGAAAATACTACATTTCAAATTCTTTAGCACATATGCAGGGATTTTCAGAAATTCTGGAAATTTCAGATCCTGAAAAAATGGAAATAGCTAAGAAAATTCCAGTTTATCATCCCGATATTATAACTCGGGAATATGAATCAGAATCAACTTTAGGAACAAAAAAAATTCTTGACACAACCAGAGTTCTCATCATATCAAGTTTTGTATATAATAAAAAGCTGTATTCAATAATTTCAGGTATTGACGGAACAAAAACAACCATTTCAGAATTAAAAAATAACCGGTTTGAAACAGTAACTGAACTTCCTGAAAAGATTTTTTATTCAGAACCCATTATTGTTAAAAAAGCAGAGAATGATCTTGAATTGTATTTCCAACATCCCCAAAAAGGAATTATGAAACTTCATGATAATAAAATTCAAATAACGTATTACGAAAAATAAAAAACAGGCTGTCAAAATTATGACAGCCTGTTTTTCTAATAATCAATGCAAATATAAGGTTTACGCGCAAGTACACAACAATAAGGATTACTGCAGAAGGTATATCCCGGATTACAGACTCCGTATTCTAAAGGAACTTGACAGTTTTCATAAAGCCCTCCTGAAATTGTTTTCAGCTCTTTTCGGCTTAAAGATTTTAAATTTTTCATAGTATTTTGTTTAATTTGCTCCTACTCTTAAGATTTTCGGACACCTCTATAATAATTCCTTTTATAGAGATTTAAATATACAAAATATTTTTACACAAGGTTTTCTTATCTTTATAAAAAACAAAACAACATGAAAACCATTGAAGAAGTTCTGAAAAAATTAGACGAAATCATTATTTGGGCGAAAGAAAATCAAAGTCCTGTCGGATATTTTGCTTGTACCTACAGAATTATGACGGCGCAGGTTCTGAAAGGAATTCAGCAGAAAAAATTTGAAGACAATCCGAGAATGACTGTACTGGATATCGCTTTTGCCACACGTTATCTTGAAGCATGGGAAGCCTATTCGAAAGGACAAAAATGCACCAACTCCTGGTTTTTAGCTTTTGAAGCCGCAAAAAACAAAAATCTGCTCATCTTACAGCATATTTTCTTAGGCATGAATGCTCACATCAATCTCGATTTGGGAATTTCCGCTGCATCCATTATGCCTTACCGAAAAATCAACCCGCTGAAAAAAGACTTCGAAAACATCAACAATGTGATTGCCTCCATTAACCAGAAAGTTCAGGATTCTTTAAACAAGATTTGTTATCCAGTAGAATTAATTGACAAATTTTCCAACGGAAAAGACAACGCTGTTCTGGACTTTGCCATTTCAAAAGCGAGAGATACCTCTTGGGCGACTGCCGTTATTGCATCGAATACACCCAACTTTCTGAGAGAAAACGTGATCGGAATCGTAGATTACGCCGCCGCAAAAGTTGCCACCCAAATTTTGAATCCTAAAATTCTCACTCCTTCTTTATTAAAGGAATTGAAAAAATGCGAGAGCAGTGACGTGGTGAAAAATATAGAAATTCTGGCTTCTACCAAAAATGTTTAACTTCTTATGTAACCTTACCATTAATTTAATTCGATTAGAGCAAGACTCTTAGTTTTTGCCTAGTTTTTTCAAAAGAATAGCTTCCATCTTTTCGTAGCCTTTTGCTGTAGGATGGATCTCATCTTCGGTGTAGATTTTATCCAGTCCGTTTCGGGAATCTTTCATTTCCGAATGATAATCCACGTACGGAATATTATTCTTTTTCGCATACGCTTCGATCATTTTATTCAGGGCAATTACTTTTTCCGCCGGATGCATATCTTTTCTCCAGCCGAAATCATAAGCAGGAAGTACCGAACAAAGTACCACTTTTATATTATTCTCTTTTGCAAGTTCCACCATCGAAACAATATTTCCAAAAACTTTATCCAGAGAAATCGGTCCCTGATTTTCCGCAATATCATTCGTTCCGGCAAGAATAATAACGCGTTTCGGTTTTAGATTGATGACATCTTCACGGAACCTTAAAAGCATCTGCGAAGTTACCTGTCCGCTAATTCCCCTTCCGACAAAATTATTCTTTGTAAAAAATGAAGGATCTGTAGAAAACCAGCCTTCCGTAATAGAATCCCCCATAAAAACAGTATTGGGAATTGTCTTCTTTGCTAAAACTTCCTGATTTTGCTTTTCATATTTAGCATAATTGGCAAAATCCTGCGCTGAAAAAATGGATGAAAACATAACCGCTGCAATGCTTAAGAATTTCATGAAACTTATTTTTGATTTGAAAAGATGAAATAACGGAAAACAAATTGATCCTGCAAATATCTTTCCCGAAAAACCAAAACTTTTAGTTGATTAATTTTTAACCACAAAGTCACAAAAGATTTTTAATTTTTTATTATACCGAAAGTTTTGAATATCGTAATCAACGTATTATAATGATCTTTTGCAGCTTTTGCGGTTAAAAAAAATAATTTCTAATATAAAACTTACGGTTTTCCATAAAAGAAATCAATTTTCCTTTTTGTAATTTTGAAAAATGGAGATGACATATTTAATTATAGGATTTATAGCCGGAGGAATTCTTGGTGCGGTTATTTTATATTTCGCCCAGAAATCGTCTACCGTTTCGAGGAATTCTTACGATGAACTCAATAATTTACACATTAAAAACAGTTCCGATTTAGAAAATTCCAATCAGAAAATTCAGGAATTAACACAGAATATCAGCAAAGAAAAAGAAATCAATGCACAGCAGAGCGACCTTCTGAATGACCTGAAAAATGAATTTGCCAAAATTTCTGCGGAACACGCTTCTTTAAGCACTCAGTTTTCCGAACAGAAAGAATTTAGCGCTAAACAGAATCTTCAGATCGAAAATCTTTTAACAGAAAAACAGACTTTATATGCAAAAAATTCAGAGCTTTCCGCGATTAACGAAAGCTTACAGAAATCTTTGCAGACGCAGAAAGAAGAAATCGCGAAAATTCAGGAGGAATCTAAATTGCAGTTCGAAAATTTAGCCAATAAAATCCTTGAAGAAAAGACAGAAAAATTCACCACCTTAAATCAAAACAACCTTAAAACCATCCTTGAACCATTTCAGGAAAGAATCACGGAATTGAAAAACCGCGTGAATGAAGCCTACGAAAAGG
The DNA here is from genome assembly GCF_037149975.1 of Chryseobacterium sp. VD8. Classification (NCBI taxonomy): domain Bacteria; kingdom Pseudomonadati; phylum Bacteroidota; class Flavobacteriia; order Flavobacteriales; family Weeksellaceae; genus Chryseobacterium; species Chryseobacterium sp. VD8. Next base: position 6,555 of record NZ_JBBCQL010000009.1, read on the forward strand.
AAAACAAAGAGCGTTTTTCTCTTGCCGAAAAAGTAAAAGAATTAGCAGAACTGAATCAGCAGATTTCTGAAGATGCAAAAAAACTGACGAGAGCTCTGAAAGGCGAAAGCAAAACACAGGGAAACTGGGGAGAAATGATCCTCGAAAGCATTCTTGAAAAATCCGGTCTGGTAAAAGGTAGAGAATATTTCCTTGAACATGAGCTTCGTGATGAAGACCACAAAGCATTGTTCTCAGAATTTTCCGGTAAAAAAATGCGTCCCGATGCGGTTATAAAATATCCCGATGAAAGAAATGTCATCATAGATTCTAAAGTTTCGCTCACAGCTTTTACCGAACTGGTAGACGAAACCGATCAGGATGTTTATTTAATGAAACTCAATCAGCATTTATCTTCCATTAAAAATCACATTACGCAGCTTAGTCAAAAAGCATATGATGATTATGGAAAATCTCTGGATTTTGTGATGATGTTTATTCCGAGCGAACCGGCTTATATTGCAGCGATGCAGGCAGACCAGAATCTTTGGAATTTTGCCTACGAAAGAAGAATTCTGCTGCTGAATCCAAGCAACCTTATTACTTCTTTAAAACTGATTGCCGACCTTTGGAAGCGCGAATATCAGAACAGAAATTCCATGGAAATTGCGGAAAGAGGAGCAAAACTCTATGATAAATTCGTAGGTTTTATCGAAAATCTGGAAAAAGTAGGGAAAAATCTGGATCAGGCAAAAAATGTTTATAACGATGTTTACAAACAGCTTTCAACAGGAAATGACAATTTGGTGATCCAAACCCAAAAGCTGAAATCTTTGGGGATAAAAAATAAGAAAGACCTTCCGCAGAGTCTGGTAGAAAACTCCCAGACCGCACTGGAAAATTTAGAAGAATAAAATGTACAACCTCAGATCGGCTCTGAGGTTTTTATTTAACTGCAAATTTTAACTAATTTTGCAGGATGTTAATAGAAAGCTTTCAGAACGAAAAAGTAAAATATATTACCAAACTTCTTACCGATAACAGATTCCGTAAAAAATCGGATGTTTTTGTGGTGGAAGGACAGCAGGAAAACGACCGCGCTCAGAAGTATCATTTTGAACCGCTGGAATTTTTTATTTGTGAAAGTATTTTTCAGAAAGAACTTCCCAAAGGAAAAATTCATCTCGTTAGCGAAAAAGTATACGAAAAAATCGCCTATCGCGGAACTTCGGAAGGAATTATCGGGGTTTACAAAACAAAAGAAGCGGATTTATCTTCATTTAAACCAAAGGAAGATTCTACGATCATTATTGTAGAAGGTGTTGAAAAACCGGGAAATCTGGGTGCCATTTTGCGCAGTTGTGAAGCCTTCGGAATTGATGCTTTGATTGTTTCAGACGGAAAAACCGATTTTTATAATCCGAATGTAATTCGCTCAAGTGTTGGTTGTTTATTCGGAATGGAAGTTTTTCAGGCAGAAAACCATGAAACATTAGATTTTCTTCAGAAAAACAATTTCAATATTTACACAACGATTATGGATGAAACTGCCGAAGATCTTTACAAAAGAGATTTCAAGCAGAAATCTGCCGTTTTATTCGGGACAGAACATTCGGGCTTAAGTGATTTCTGGATCGGGAAAGGAAAGAACACATTGATTCCGATGGCAGGAAGCATTGATTCTTTAAACCTGAGCAATGCGGTAGCAATCACGTGCTACGAAACACTGAAGCAGAAGAAGGGATAATTTGGCTGTTGGAGATTAGTTGATTGTTTATCGTTGATCGTGATCAGATCAACTGACAATCGTTACAATATAAGCATAAAAAAACCGTTCCACTGAGTGAAACGGTTCTTTTATTTTTAAGCTTAGATTATTTCTTAGCAGCTTCTTCTTTCTTAGCTTCAGCTTTGATTTCTTCTTTAGCAACTTTTGCATCAGCTTTAACTGAATCAGTAGTAGCAGCACCAGCAGCTTTAACTGAATCAACTTTAGCAGTTGTAGTAGAATCGATAGCAGCAGTAGCAGAATCTGTAGCAGCAGTTACTGAATCTGTAGAAGCTTCAGTAGTGTTAGCTTCAGTTTTTTTACAAGCAACTAAAGAGATTGCAGCGATAGCAGCTACGAATAATGACTTTTTCATAATAAATTAAATTTAATTTTGTTAATATTGTTTTATAAAATCTTTTCTCTGTTCTGTTATTTGAACAAGACAAAGGTAGAGCAGATAGAAAATTTGTTTAGGAAAAATAATTGTAATACCTTTGTAAAATAGTTTTACAAAAAAACATTACTGATAATCAATAATTTAATTATTTTAGAATAAATTGACGGACTTAGATCTATTACATTTTGAGCAGCTGAAAAAGGATGTCCAGGCTCAATATCTGAAAGAATACACTCCTTCCTATGACGATATTTCGAAATGGAAGGGTATCGACATCATTTATTTTCAGGAAGATCTCAGAAAAAAGGCAAAAGGGAACATCAGCGAAAAATCTTTTTATACTTATTTCAAGAATTCTCCGGTTACTAAACTGCCACGAATCGACATGCTGAATTTACTCAGTATTTATGCGGGATACGACTCATGGTATGAATTCAAAAAACAGCATCTTTTTGCAGGTGAATTGCTGCAGGATGATGAAGATTTGAAAGACGATGAGCTGAAAGAACTGGAAAAAACAGTTTCTGCATCTCTGGATTTGCCTAAAGATGAAGATTTGCCTAAAAAACAGGAATTTAAAACCCCTGAAAACTCCGATTTACAAAAATCAATACCTGAAAATCAATTAATTAATAAAAATTCAGAGACTGAAAAAATTTCTTTAGCAGACGCTGAAAAACCGAAGAAAAATTTCTTCAAAAAGAACGTTTGGGCAATTGTAACGACTATTTTAGTAATTCTTACCGGACTTTTAGGATTTAAAGATGCGATCTTCCAAAAAACTTATGTCTACTGTTTTACGGATGCCGACAGAAATTTGAGCATTCAGCGTGAAATAGAAATCAAGGTAATCAAGGAAAACGAATCTCCCATTCTTTACAGAATAAAACCCGGAGAATGTTTCAGGTATGCTACAAAGGATAAAAATCTTAAAATGCAGATCAGTTCTCCGTTTTATGAATATCTCGAAGTGAACCGAAATTTGGAAAATGCCCCTGAAGAAGAAACCATCGAACTTAAACCTGATGATTATAAGATGGCGCTTTATTATTTTTCCACAAAGGATGTAAAAGGCGGAAATTCTGAGGAGCAGAATGATCTTATCACCCAAAAAAGAAGACAGCTGGAAAACCGTATCAGCAATAACGCCGTAATTACACAGGTTTACGACAGCGATATTTACGGACTTGAAACTTTAGACAAGGAAGATTACATCACTTTAGTCACTACACCTACAACATCACTTAAAAACCTTAATGTTATCGAAATGAAAACAGATAACAAAGGAAAAATTGTATCTATTAAATTTAAAATCTCAGCCAATGAAAACAATAAATAACTTTTTGTTTTTTATCATATTAATAGGATTCACCATGACTTCGTGCGTTAAAAAGGAAGAAAACGGAGTACAGAGCGATCTGGAAAAACTAAGAAACACCAACAACAAGACAGTAAAAATGGATAGCACACAGGCTATTAATTCCATTACCTCCCAAAAAGTACAGGATGTTCTGGATTTGTCTACCTTATATCTTTCGGGACAGAGAAATACGGAAATTGATACGGCAATTTATTCCAAAATAGAAAAGTATTTCCAGTAGTCTGATTCTACTACCTTTAAGGATCTTTTTAAAGAACTAGAAAGCCTGAATGTAAAAAAAGTACGTGTCAGCAATCTGAATGTTTTCCAGAAAATAAAGGAAAAAGACACGCTGAATTTCGCCAAATTCAATGTGGAATATTTTGGGGATAAAAATAAATCGTTGGGAAATTTTGAACGGAATGCTCAATACACTTTGGTATCAAAACCGGCTCAGAAAAGCAAGGAATTTAAATTTTACTTTGTGAAATTTTACTCCGATGCTCTTGAAAAAGACAGTACATCATCCGGCGTTACCAAATAGTCGAGCGGAATATCATTTTTCCAGACATCATCGATATTTTCTTCGGGGTTAAAGTAATTAACTCCGATTTTTTTTGTCTTTTCCGAAAGTGTTTCAAAAAAGCCATCGTAAAAACCTTTTCCGTATCCCACCCTGTTTCCTTTAGAATCACAGTACAGCAAAGGGGTAATAACAAAATCAAAGTCCGGAACTCCCGAATCTTCATTAGAAACCGGCTCGGAAATTCCCCATGAATTTAATTCATATTCTGTATCGGAAAAAATTTCAACAGAGATCAGTTTTGTTTCAATAATTTTAGGTATAAAAACTCTGATCTTTTGGCTTAAAAAGTAATCGATAAAAATCTGTGTATTAATTTCCTTAAATTTCTCAATCGGGATGAAAATGTGGATTTTCTGGCTTTGAAAAGGTTTGAAATATTCAATGAAATTTTTAAAAATCTTTCCAGATAACAAGAAAGCCTCATCAATCGACAAGGCTTTTCTTTTTTGCATATATTTTTTTCTTAATTCTGCTTTTAACATAGTTTTTATGCGTTATCAGAATCGAGGATTTTATACAATTTATCAGACAGACGAACTCTGAAAGGAAGTTCGAAAGTAATCTGATCTCCTGATTTTGCAACATCGCTGAAAGCTCCGTTCACAAAGATCTGAGAGATGGTTATTTCCTGATCTCCCGTTGTCGGCCCGGAAATTAACACTTTATCTCCTACTGCAAGTTCATTGTTTTCAATTAAAAATTGAGCAATTTTAGATTTTGAATAATAATGTTCCGCCTTTCCGATCAAAGTCTTTTTAACTTTTATTTTCTGACGGATATCTTTTGTTTCAGCTTTTGCCAATGGTGCATCCGGCAAATTTCCTGACTTTTTAAATTTCAAAGCTTCAGATTTTCCTTTTCTGAATACTTTATTTCCTACCTGAAGACCCTTTCTTTTAGCAACCTGCTCTTCCCATGGCAAATGAATGGTTTCCTGACATTCTGTCGAACAGCAGTTTTCCATCGCCGCTTTACATTCATCACACTGGATAAACAATAAATGACACGCATCGTTCGCACAGTTCGTATGATTGTCACACGGTTTTCCGCATTGGTGACACTGCGCAATAATGTCGTCGGTAATTCTTTCGCCTAATCTATGATCGAATACAAAGTTTTTACCAATAAACTTACTTTCTATGCCTTCTTCTTTTATCTGACGGGTGTACTCAATAATTCCGCCTTCCAGCTGAAATACATTTTTGAAACCCTGATGTTTGAAATAAGCACTCGCCTTTTCGCAACGGATTCCTCCTGTACAGTACATCAAAAGGTTTTTATCTTCTTTGAAATCCTGTAGCTGCTCGTTAATAATCGGCAGACTTTCTCTGAAGTTTTCCACATCGGGAGTAATTGCTCCTTCAAAATGCCCTACTTCACTTTCGTAGTGATTTCTGAAATCAACGACAATAGTGTTCGGATCTTCAAGCAAACTGTTAAATTCTTTTGCTCTTAAATGAACACCTTTATTGGTAACATCAAAAGTCTCATCGTTCAGACCATCGGCTACGATTTTGTTTCTGACTTTGATGGTTAATTTTAAAAATGAATGATTGTCCTGCTCTACTGCTACATTCAAACGAATGCCTTTCATGAAATCATATACTTCGAGAGTGTCGCGAAATGCCTCAAAATTATCCGCAGGAACGCTCATTTGTGCATTAATTCCTTCGTGTGCTACGTAAATACGCCCAAGCGCATCAAGTGCATTCCAGGCTATAAATAAATCATCGCGAAATTTTTTGGGATCTTCAATTTTGGCATACGCATAGAAAGACAGAGTAAGGCGCTCTTTTCCGGCCTCATCAATTAATCGAGCTCTTTCTTCTGCGCTTAAGGTGTTGTACAGTTGCATGCTATAAACGTTTTAAGTGAGAAAATTTTTGCAAAGATAATTATTTTAAGATAAATCCGAAATATAAAATTTATCAGGTATACATTAAGATTGGTACTCTTTTGGCTTCCGTATTGTCAGCATGATTTAACTTGTGACATTTCAAACATCAATATGCCATAATGTCATTAAGATTTTTTTAAGGATCGTTAATTGAGATTTTAAAATTTATGGGATAATGCATAAATTATTGCAATCGCTGTTAAATTTTAGTTAAAAATGAAACATTACACACCAATTGCATACGTATTTAGCATTAAATTTGTTTACAGTAAAATGAAAAAGTTAACATCAATAAATAACAAAGAAAGATATACAATGAAGAGTACTTTAAAAAAACTATTACCATTTGCAGTAGTGGGAGTTATTTCCGGTGCTACTACGGTTGGAGGATTACAATATTTTAATCACGATTCCAACAGTGCAGATCAATCATATTTTACAAAATCTTCCAATGTTTCCTTTGCGGGAATGAATTCTGCTGCAGTAGGAGATGATTTTGTAAAGGCTGCCAAAACGACAGTTCCGGCAGTGGTAACCATTAAAAACTATCAGTCCAGAAGTACAAGCAGAGCTTCTGAACAGGATATGTTCGATTTCTTCTTCGGAGATCCTTTCGGAGGAAGAGGACAGCAGAGACAAAAGCAGCAGGTTCCCGATAATATGCCTTCAGGAATGGGATCGGGAGTAATTATTTCGCCGGATGGATACATCATTTCGAATAACCACGTTGTTGCAGGAGCCAATAAGCTGGAAGTTGTTTTAAGCAATAAAAAATCTTATATCGCCACTTTAGTAGGAACAGATCCGAACACAGATATTTCCCTTCTTAAAATTGAAGAAAAAGGATTGCCTTATTTAAATTTTGCAAACTCTGATAATATTGAAGTAGGACAATGGGTACTTGCCGTAGGAAATCCTTTGGGATTAAATTCTACCGTTACAGCAGGTATTGTATCTGCCAAAGGAAGAGGAATCGGAATTTTAAGTTCACAGGGAAAAGCAGCCAATCCGATTGAAAGTTTTATCCAGACCGATGCGGCTATTAATCCGGGGAATTCAGGAGGAGCTTTGGTCAATACAAACGGAGATTTAATTGGTATCAACTCCGCTATTCAGTCTACCACAGGTTATTACCAAGGGTACGGATTTGCAGTTCCTGCAAACTTAGCGAGAAAAATTGTTGAAGACATCAAAAAATTCGGTATCGTACAGAGAGGATTCTTAGGGGTAACTTCTTTAGATCTTTCAGACGATCAGCTTGTTGCAGCATACAATAAAGATAAAAAGACCAATTATAAATCCGGTTCAGGAGTTCTGGTAACAGGATTTGGAGAAAGCAGCGGAGCAGAAGATGCAGGATTAAAAGTAGGCGATATCATTACTCAAATTGATACAACACCAATTACAGATTTTGCAGATCTTTCCATTGCGATCGGAAGCAAACGTCCCGGAGATAAAGTGACGGTAACTTATCAGAGAAACGGAAAACCTTCCACAACAACGGTTACTTTAAGAGATCAGAAAGGAGGCACTTCTACAAGAACCAAAGCGGATCTTAGTGTAACGGAAAAAATCGGAGCCGATTTCCAGAGTATTGATGATAAAACAAAAGCGTATTATGGGCTGAACAGCGGAGTAATCGCCAAAAATGTAATTGAAGGCGGTGAAATGGCTAAAGCAGGAATCGTAGACGGATACATCATCACAGAAATCAACGGGAAACCTGTAAACTCACAAAAAGACGTAGAAAACATTCTGAATAAGTTCACCGGAACTGCTCAGATCAAATACATGGATGATTACGGAAGAGGATATCAGAGAGGATTTAAAATGCCTTAATTTACAGAGCTAAACTTCACTTCATATCAAAAACCCGGCTGCCTCAAATGAGGCAGCCGGGTTTTTTTAGTTTAATATTCAGAAATATCTTATTTATTGAAAAAGAAATCCTGCAACTGAAATCAGCAAACCAGCCTTCCGGAAAGCTTCCTGCAACCCTGCAACAGCTTTTCAGGGAATCGGGAAAGGATGTTTCACCCCTGCAGCAAACTTTCCGGAAACTGATACACAAACAAAAAACGCTGCAACCTGCAACGTTTTTATAATTATGATTTATTCATTTTTTCAGCGATTCTTCTTTTCTTCTTTCGTTCATAAATGACTTCTACAATCTTACCTCCGATCCACGAAAACGGGAAGAACGTAAGAAAAATAGAGATTTTATAGAAGGTAGGATGATAAGGAAAAACAATAACATCCAGCATGGCTATAAAAAGCATAATGAAACCGATAAGAATAGCATAAGCCACCTTAGCATATTTTACGATAATGGCAGTTGCCACACCTCCCACTGTAGTTCCCAATCCGGAAATAAACAGCAGAAAGCCGAAAAACGCACCGTCGTTCTGCTTGCTCTGAAGAAATCTCTGCCAATGCTCAAACGGAGCAAAAGCGTCGAAATTTACCCATTGCGGAAATGCTCTTATCCCAAGAGTAATAATGAGTCCTGCAATTCCAAGACCTACGATAACCGCAATTGTATTTCTTATAAAGTTCATTAATCCTGATGTGCAATCATAGAAATTTCAATATCCACATTTTTCGGCAGGCAGGAAACCTGTACCGTTTCGCGCGCAGGGAAGCTTTCAGCATCCAGATAGGAAGCATAAATATCATTCATTACAGCAAAATCATCCATACTTTTAAGAAAAATGGTAGCTTTTACAACATTTTTAAAAGTCATTCCTGCTTCCTTAAGAATAGCATCCAGATTCTTCATTACTTGATGCGTTTCCTTTTCAATCCCTTCTACCAGCTTTCCGGTTGCAGGATCTACAGGGATCTGTCCGGAAATATACAATATTCCGTTTGCCATATTGGCTTGTGAATAGGGTCCAATAGCAGCAGGAGCATTAACAGTGTTGATTACTTTTTTCATGAAAATTTATTTTGGATGCAAATATAAAATTTATATTCTATTTCTAGAATCAAATATTAGAAAGGTGCATTAGGCTGTGTAAAACTTCTGTCTTTATACTTCAGCGCATCGCTTAAGATATTGGCTTTGATGCCGATAAAGAAGTCATATACTTTATACTGCCCGAAAGGAACCCAGTTGAAATTAATGGTAAAACTTCGCTGATCTCTTGCAAAACCAATTCGGGTATATGCCAGTTTCTGCGTTACCATATCATAGTGCGTACTCCCATTGATGTTCCAGTACGGGGTAAGTTTAATACTCCCGTCGAGCCCTACAGAAGCAAGCTTGGTCGGGGTTCTGGATGCCGAACTTTTCGTGTAGGCATAATTTGCATTTACGTTTAATGTCCATGCCTGATTGAAATGCGCATAATTATCATCATCAAAATAATAATTTTCATTTCTAACCTCCCCCTTCGTTTTATACTTTTTGGCATAATCTGTTTTCTCACCAAAAATTTCGCTGCTTAAAGGATAAGACATCTGAACATTGAATCCCTGAACACTAAAGTACCCGAACTGCTCTGTTCGGATTCCCGCATCCTGCCCCGGAAGGAAGATAATTTTATACGGATCTAAAGATAAACTCGTATTAAGGCTTAGCTTATTATTAAAGAAAGAAGACTGCCCCGTAATCGTAATAATAGAAAAAGGGTGATCTTTTGCTGCAAAATTATAATTTCCGGAAAGGTTAAGAGATTCAAAAATCTTTATCTTCTTCACGCCTGTAGAATCACTTTTCGATCTTACTTTCATTTCCAGATTGTTTCCGATGTTAAAGCCTAAAGCTCCCACCAACCCTGTGGTCGGGCTTCCGATAATTCCGCCTTCAAAAATAGAATACGGGGTTAAAGCTCCGTTCGCGTCGTAATAATTTTTAAAATATCCATAGCCGGAACCTCCGAAATCCGGAGAATAGGTAAACCCGATACTTGGTGTCATCATGTGTCTGATGGCTTCAATCGCAGAACCTTTCTTAAAGTTTGCCTGTCCGTACAAAGTCGTCTGAATACTTGCTGTGGTAGAAAATGTAGAATATCCGGAAATTCCTTTATTGGTTTCCGTGATTACTTTATTCTGAAGCGGATCGTAGAATTTATTGATGGTTTTTGTAGTTAACGCATTATCAATATTCGCCCCTAAACTGAATGTGAAATATTTCGCAACAGTTGTATTGGTTCCTAAAGCAATGTTATTTTTAACTCCCGTCTGTAATTTATCCCACATTGCTGCTTTAAACAGTTCCCCTTCATTGGTCTGAACAAAATTAGATAAATTCACCCCAGTATTTACGGTTAAATTCTCAAGCAGACCGGCGCGTACTCCCGTTTTTGACTTAAATAAGTAAAACTGATTAATTGCCACGTTCATCTGTGGCAGACGCAGATCTGATAAACCGGTTGCAAAATTCTGAGAATACGAAGCTGTTCCCGTAATGGTAACCGGAAGTTTTAAAAATCTCTTTGTAATGGTAACCGTAGAGTTCTGCTGGGTGTTTAAAACATTCTGATTTAAGATATAATTGTTGTTCAGTGTATTGTTATAAAACTTCGTACTTACAATATCTACCGATGCCGAAAACGTGAGGAAAGGATTGGCTTTTGAATCCTGCGTATGTCTCCACGCAATTCTGTATGTTCCTGTTTTGCTGTAATTATCCAGACCTTTGATTCCGCGAACCATGGTTCCGATGTCCGCAGAAAAATTTCCGGAATAGCGGTATTTCTTTATATAATTCATCTCCGGCCGCAAATTCCAGCTTCCTTTCGTATAAATATCCGAAAGAATTTTCAGATCGAAATGCTCTCCTATCGGCTGATAGTAGCCCAGACTATTCAGGAAAAATCCTACATCCTGTCTTTCCCCGAAACTCGGGATCAGAATACCTGCGGATCTTTTGCTTGAAAAAGGAAGAATCGCAAAAGGCATGATAAGCGGAGTGGGAACCTGCTCTATATACATCTGAATCGGTCCCGAAACAATGGAAGATTTATTTTTTGTTTTTACAAGTTTAAGATATCTTGCTCTTAAAAAATAATCTGCCGCTGTATCTTTTTTCTTGATGTAATAATCGTCGGTTGTATAATCTGCGCGGCTCATCGCGAAAATACTGTCGTTGTATTTTTTGGTTTTGTTTGCCGTAATTACCCCTTCACTTTCTTCGGTTCTTGCATTATAGGCAATTGCCTGTCTTGTTAAGGTGTTATACTGAAATTCTGTGGTTTCATATTTCTTCCCGGCCTGCGTTGTAATAACAGGCTCGATAATTTTACCCAAAGAATCCTGTTTTCCGCGTGCATACATGAGATGTTTCTGCTCATCAATGGAAATATAATCCGCATCAATCTGCATATCCTGGTATTTCACCTGGGCATTTTTGTTCAGATACACCATTTTTTTCTGGAAATCTCTTCTCTGATAGTCCGCTTTTGTCTGCAGCACAGATTCCAGAGGCTCCTTTTTCAGAACAATGGTATCTTTTTTGGAAATAGTATCATTAACCGCATTTTCAGGCAATTTTTCAGGCTTTTGCTGTGCTAAAAAATTGTTAAAAATTAGGATAATTAAAATTTGTAATATATTTTTGGAGACGGTTTTGACCAATTTTTTGTTATATTTATATGTAAACAATTAAGGCTCAAAATTAATATAAATTTTAAAACTGTAAGATGCACAAAGTAAATTTTAAAATAATTTTATCATTTCTCTTCATCCTGTTTACCAACTTTATTTTTTCGCAAAAGAAATTTACCATTGTTTTGGACGCCGGACACGGGGGAAGTGATTACGGAGCTAACAGAACCTACACCGATATCGGAAGGATCTCCGAAAAGGATGTAACGCTTGCCATTACCCTTAAAGTTGGGGCAATGCTGGAAAAAAATAAAGATTTTAAAGTAATCTATACAAGAAAGATCGACGAATATCCTTCGTTATCCGACAGAACCAATCTTGCGAACAGAAGCAAAGCAGATCTTTTTGTTTCCATACACTGTAATTCTTCCAAAAAACCAACTGCTTACGGAACAGAAACTTATGTACAGGGACCGGATCAGAACGACACCAATCTTGAAGTGGCAAAAAGAGAAAATGATGTAATTTTCCTTGATGAAAAAGATAAGCAGACCTTTGGCTCTTATGATGCAAGCTCACCGGAGTCTTTAATCGCCCTGAAGCTTCAGCAAAGCAAATATCTGGAATCCAGTCTTCTTCTTGGCGGACTGGTAGAAAATAATTTTGTGAATAAAGACAAAAGAAGTTCCCGCGGGGTGTTCCAGAAAAACCTGCACGTTCTCCGTATGAATGCGATGCCTTCTGTATTAATTGAAACCGGATTCATCAATCATCCCGAAGAAAGCCATTATCTGGCATCTGAAAAAGGACAGGATGAAATTTCGGAAAGTATTTATCAGGCAATTATTGATTATAAGAAAGCGATCGACAGGAAATCCGGTGTTTCGGCAGTGGTGAAAAAACCTGAACCGGATAAACTGGCGGAAGTAGCGCTGAAAAACGATTTCAGAATCCTATTGCTTAGCTCTCCTGAAAAATACAACGACGGAGATCCTGCTTTGAAAGGTTTAAATTACATCCTGCCTATCAAAGAGAACGGACAGTACAAATATTATTACGGGGTTACCAACCTTGCTTCTGTAAGAGATATCAACATTAAAACAGCAAAAGACGCAGGGTTTAAAAATGCATATGCAGTTGGATTTATGCCGAACCAAAAACTGAGTACAGGATACTATACGATTGAAGTATACGTTGGTGAAAAACTGAATGGAAATTCTTTCATTCTTCAGACGCTGAAAGATGTGGAAAGAAATAAAGAAAGCGGAGTTTTCTATTATACATACGGAAAAGTGTATTCTCTGGAGGATGCAGTGAAATTACAGAAAGATCTTGAGGCTAAAGGAATTAAGAATACTGTAATTCAAAAAGTTTTCAAATAATAAAAAATAATTTTGAAGTTAAAAAGTTAATTATTACTTTTGCGACCTCAAAATTTGGCCTATTCGTCTAGTGGTTAGGACTCAAGGTTTTCATCCTTGCAACAGGAGTTCGATTCTCCTATAGGCTACCAAATTTATATCATGCCGGATTTAAAAATACAAGAAGCAAAATTGCTTTTTAAGAAAATCCACTCTAACCCAAAAAGTTACGATTTAAAAATCAATGAAGGCGGGATAACAGGCAGTGATGATAAAATAAGTTTCAGACTTGACAGGACTGGAGAAAGGGTCACTTTTGAAGTAACGATTGACGGACTTACCTTCACCAATACCACTGGAGAATGGAACAATGCGATAGTAATGCTCAGCAACACTATCAAAAAAATAGAAAGAGAAGAAGAGAATATTAAAATAGAACAGGCAATAGATAAACTCAGAAAATATTTATCCGAAGAAAATTAAAAATTTTTGAAAATAAATTTGGAGAATAAAAAAAAAGTTTTTACTTTTGCACTCACATTTGAACGATATGGCAAATCATAAATCAGCATTAAAAAGAATCAGACAAAACGAAGTAAGAAAACTTCGTAACAGATACTACCACAAGACTGCTAGAACAGCAATGAAAGTGTTAAGAAATGAAGAAGATAAGGCTGCTGCTGCAGAGCAATTGCCAAAGGTTATCTCTTTGTTGGATAAGTTAGCTAAGAAAAACATTATCCACAAAAACAAAGCAGCTAACTTAAAAAGCAAATTAACTAAGCACGTTAATAAACTAGCTTAATAAGTATAGTTGGCCCGTTCGTCTATCGGTTAGGACCTCAGATTTTCATTCTGGTAAGAGGGGTTCGATTCCCCTACGGGCTACAAGACTTAATTACTACTCTAACCTGGTAATTAATAAGAGTTGAAACTTATAAAAACAAAAAAGCTAACCCTGTGATTATTCGCAGAAATTAGATGGCCCGTTCGTCTATCGGTTAGGACCTCAGATTTTCATTCTGGTAAGAGGGGTTCGATTCCCCTACGGGCTACAAAAGAGATTCATTATTGGATCTCTTTTTTTGTTTATTCATCTTGCAGAAAACCATCTATTTCATCTCATTCTTAATATTAATTACTACAGTTTAGAAAAGAAAAACCTCCACTGTACAATGAAGGTTTTGGGTAGAATTATATATTAAAGTTATATTCCGAAATTCACGAAAACGCTGAAACGGGATTTGGCTTCTATGTCTCCTCCGGCAAGATTTGTGTAAGCAGGAAGCATTACTTCACTTCCCAAACTGAATTTTTTGTAGGAGGCTTCAAAACCCAGCTTTCCGTATAAAGCGCTTCCGGCGGTTTTAGGCATTACTTCTCCAAACTGTCTGTTCCAGTCGAAGACTTCCCCCTGCATTCCGAATTTTCCGGATATAATACTGTTTTCATTTTTCCAGAGTCTGTAAAATCCCGTTGCCGCATAATTCCACTGGTTTCCGAAACGGTAATGTTTTTTATTTTCTGTTTTTAAAGTATAATCGGTGTTCAGCAATACCGCCAGTTTATCTTTCTGAAATTTATAATTCAGAACCATCTGATAATCCCAGCTTCCGGTTCCGAGCTGAAAACTCGGATTTACTCCGGTGATTCCTTTTTCATCGAATCTTCCGATCGGAATTTTCACTCCGAAACCTCCGTTCAGTTGATGGGAAGAATCTTTGGAATCAATGATCTGGTAAATTCCCATCACATTTGCATCCCCGATTCCTTCAATTCTGATATCTCCCTGTAACGTTTTCTTGGTGTGAAACTGAAACGGAATACTTGCATACACACTTACATTTTTAGCAACCGGAATTTTTCCCCAAAGCTGAAGCGTATTGAAATACTGATCCTGCGTAAGATCATTGACGAATAAATTTTCTTTGGCTCTGTAATGTTGTGCAAAATATTTAACGCCGATAAACTGAGGATTTAGTAAAGATTCAAAACCGGAAGAACCGTTTCCTGCGGCACAGCCACACGCATCACAATCATCAAGTATAATTGGAATAAATTCTTTTGGAATAAATAAACTGTCGTGGATTTCTTTTGCCTGACTAAAAAAACATCCGGCTAAACCCAATGTTAAAAATATCTTCTTCATGATTTATTATTCTGCAAATTTTGGATTCGTTATAAAATTTTTATCGCTTAACGTTTTCAGAAATGCGATGATGTTCTGTTTTTCAGAAGCGGTCATCGGAATTCCGAGGTGCCCGTTTTGTTTCATCAGCGGATCGAGGTTGGGTTGATTTTCTACATTTTCAGAATAAAAATTCATGACTGCTTCTAAACTGTAAAATCTTCCGTCGTGCATGTACGGAGCGGTATATTCTACATTTCTGAGACTTGGAACCCGAAATTTCATATTATCATTCCAGTTCAGTGTTACACGATATCTTCCTCTGTCGTCAAACTGCGGATTATAATACATTCCTGTATTTCGGTAACTTTCGTCGGTAAATAAGTCTCCCGAATGACAAGCCGCACATTTATTCTGAAACAGAGCCATCCCCTGATTTTCTTCAGCGGTGAAAACGGCGTTTCCTTTTTTCATTTGGTCGTACTTTGAATCGGCGGAAATCATGGTTGCCATAAACTGGGAAATAGCTTTGAGAATTCTTTCCCCGGTAATATTTTCGTCCCCGAATGCGGCTTTAAACATTTTCTTGTAATTTGCATCGGCATTTAATTTTCCTACCGCTTCAGGAAGAGAACTGTCCATCTCGAAATCTGTGGTGATGGGAACCAGAGATCTTTCGTCCAGATTGTGACCGACTCCGTCCCATGTATAATTTTTCAGAAATGCCATATTCTGTATCGGCGGCGCATTTCGGATGCCTAATCTGTCATCGATTCCATGACTTACGGTATGACCGTGATGGGTGAAAGCATATTCCTGAATATGGCAGAATCCGCATGAGATGGTATTATTTCTGGATAATTTCCCTTCATAAAAGAGTTTTTTTCCAAGCGCTACTCCATTCACCGTGACCGGATTTCCTGTAATATCAAAAGTGATTTCCGGAAATCCTGATGGTTTGTCAAGACGATAGGCTTCATCTTTTGGCAAAGGTTCAATAACCTCATCATTTGTGCAGGAAATTGATGCAAAAGCTAAAAAGAACAGGAAAATCCAAAGAGAGCCGGATTGCCCTCTTTTGGATTGCTGGAAACAATTAATCATTGTGAACGTGGTCTACTTTAAACATTTTTGAAACATTGTTCGTCACATTCACCAGATGCTGGTTCGATCCCATTGCCATCTCATTGGAACTGTCCAATGTTAAAGCAGTTTGTCCGCTTAAATATTGATTAAGATCTGCCAAAATATGAACGGAAGGGGTTATTTCTTTTGATACTCTTGCTGTTGAAGGAAAATCAAGGGTGATTTCACGGTAAAGATCAGGTGTATTGTTGGCTGAAGTATTGCCCATATTTCCGCAGTGGTTCATGAATTCTGTAGTGACTGAAGAGGTTCCGTATTTGCCTTCGAGTTTTGTGAAGATGTATCCTGCCGCCCAAGACCAAGCCATTCCTGCTGTTTTTGCTTTCTGCCAGAAAACGCCCTGCCCGCTTTGTCCCAAAAGATAAGCGGACTGACTGATTCCCAAACCGATTCTTACTTTTTTGTAATTGTTTTTAGGAATTTCTTTCAGGTTGATGTAATTGATTCCGGCAACAGCTTCTGCCTGATCTACGATAAAGGCTCCGTTATCCGGATCGTTGTAATGGTATTTGAATTCTCCTCCGTTTTCATCGATTAAAGTGATGTTGCTGATGACATATTTCAGGGTTGAAAACTGGTGTTTTTGTCCGTTGACGGAAGTTTGTGTGGTCTGGTTCAACACAATGTCTCCAAGGTTATTGAATCCGTTTTCGAATTTTAGCTGAAGGTTTCCGGGAGTGGAATCTGCTGCCTCATTGTCATCGCCGGTTCTGCATGATGAAAGGGTAAATAAAGTAAGGGCAATAAAGAATAGTGATAAAAATTTATAGATTTTCATTGTTGATTTTTTAGTGATAAAATATATTGATATGCCCCATCGCGATAGGGATGGAAGCGGTTATCCTTTTTTTGGATTCTGACGAATGGAAGAATCTAAAAAAAGATAGTAGCGGACAGCCCGACCCGTGCAGCGGGAAAAGCCAGGGAAAGGGGATCGCCCAAAATGATAAAATGATGCACTAAAAAACCGGTGGTCTGAAAATAGGTTTTAAAAACAGAAAGGAATACGCGGTTTTGTACAGAAAATGAGCGTTTGAAAAGAATGCGCTTTCTGTTGTATGGATTTTGGTGATTTCAGGAAGAAGGTATATATCAAGAAGTTTCTGTCCTGAATTTTTTGTTTTGTTTAAAGGGGAAGAATCGGTGTCATTGGTTTTAGCAATCTCCTTGCTCAGGTAACATTTTCCGTTACAGTGAATTTCGGGATTGCTTTTATTGATACATAATACTTCGGAGATGTAATCATAATTTACAGCATATTCCACCAAGGGTACCAGAGGTCTGAATACCACAAATAAGGTAAGAAATATGCTGCAAATTAAGTTCATTGGATTATTTTTTGCTGATGGCTTCTTCGTATCTTCTGCTGATTTCTTTCCAGTTGGTTACGTTCCAGATCGCGGTTAAATAATCTGCTCTTTTGTTCTGATATTTCAGGTAATATGCGTGTTCCCAAACATCGATCCCGAAAATCGGTGTTCCTTTTTCTTCCACAACATCCATCAAAGGATTATCCTGATTGGGTGTCGACGAAACAAATAATTTTCCGCTCTTATCCACAGAAAGCCATGCCCATCCTGATCCGAAACGGTCGGCTCCGGCTTTTGCCATCTTTGCTTTAAAAGCATCCATGCTTCCGAATGTTTCGTTGATCGCTTTTGTAAGTTTTGCAGAAGGCTGTGTATTTTTTTCCGGGGTTAAAACCGTCCAGAACAACTCGTGATTGTAATGTCCTCCTGCGTTATTTCTTACAGCAGCCGGTAATTTTGAGGCATTCGACATGATTTCGAACAAGGTCTGTTTTTCCTGCGGCGTTCCTGCGATTGCCTTATTCAGGTTCGCAACATACGCTGCTGCGTGTTTGGAATAATGAATTTCCATTGTCTGTGCGTCGATATTTCCTTCCAACGCATTGTAAGCATACGGCAACGGCGTCTGCTTAAACTGTGCAAACGCAAACTGCGCTGCAAAAACTGCACTGAGGGCAGCTACTTTCAAAATCTTCATAACGTTTTGTTTTTTGTGGTTTATTTTGGCTGGAGATGGGTGATGGAAGCTTGAAGTTCTCTACATACTCCATAAAACTTCCAGCCTCTGACTTCCATCTTCCAAATCTCTATTTCAATAATTTCTTAATATCTTCTATTAATATTTCTCTGTCGGGATGGTATTTTCCGGTAAGCTTCGGCGTTTTACCTTCCGGATCTTCATAATTTAATCCCGAATAATACAAAATCGGCATATTGTCTTTATTGTAGCGGCAACGGATATTTCCTTCTTTATCCACAAGGGCAATCATTCCGCTGTGATTAAGGCTTTCGCTTTCGTCTTCTTTATCTCCGACATAGATATTGAACTGATCTGCCAGTTTCCCGATATAATCTCTGTCTCCTGTAAGAAAATGCCAGTTCGGAGATTTTACTCCGATTCTGTCGGCGTGTTCTTTTAATGTTTTCGGCGTATCATTTTCCGGATCGATGCTTATGGAGATGATTCCGAAACCGGGATTGTTGATTTCTTCTTCAATGGCTCTCATGTTGGTGTTCATGACCGGACAAATCGTAGGGCATCTGCTGAAGAAAAATTCTACCAGATAAACTTTTCCGAGCATGTCTTTATTGGTGACGGTTTTGTTGTTCTGATCGGTTAATGTAAAGTCCGGAACTTTCATTACGGTGTACAGATTTTTTTTTAAATACCCCATTCCGACACCGATCCCCAGAAAAAGCAAAGCTATAATTACAATCGGAACGATTACTTTGCTTTTGGAATTGCTGGTCTTTTTATTTTTTGGCATATTTCTCAGGATTCTTTTTGAATTCGTCTTTACAGTAAGCACTGCAAAAACCGTACGTTTTATTTTTATAGACTGCCGTATCTTTCATATCGGCTTCAGTGGGCATATTGCAGATCGGGTCTACCGCATTGGCAAATTTCACTGTTTTTGTTCCGGAATTTGCGGCTGTTTTTGCTTTTTTATGCTTTACTTTAGGGGTTTCCTGTGCACATGCCATTAATGAAACAGACAATAATGCTGTTAAAATAAGTTTTGATTTCATTTTTATTTACATTGAAATTAATAATGTTTGAATGGATTGATTTCTTAACTAAACTTACTGATGAATTCCTTGCTTATCCTTAATTAATCATAATGCTTAATTTAAACGCAAAGGTCCGCAAAGTTTATTTTAACTACTAACTGTTTTTAAGTTTGCAAAGGCGTTCTACTTAGCAAAGAACCCAAAGATTTTTATGACGACAAATTACGGACAGTCATATATTGCTTAATTTTAACGCAGAGTTTGTAAGAGATTTTGAATAGTAACTTCTTTTTAAGTTCGTGAAGGTACTTCGACAAGCTCAGCATAAACTAAACACTTAGCGAGTGATAGCTAGAAACTTTATTCACAATTAATTCAGTTAAAGAATTAGCTGAAAATAATATTAAACTAAAGGAGGATGGAATATTCTGGAAAAATATTCTGAAGTATGGAAATTGATGTAACGTGAGTCTGAGTTTTTGTTTAAAACGCTAAACTGAATGTTATCTGAAAAGGAAAGAATTTCATGGGAGATAAAAACATCAATTCCTGAAATTTTTACTGTCTGATTGTTATTGGACTGTTTTTCTGTTTTTGCCAGTTCTTTGGCAACGTAGCATTTTCCTTTGCAGGTAGATTGTGGAATGTTTCTGTTTTCGCAAAGGTTTTTTACGATATAGTCATAATTAACGGCATAATTAATCAAAGGCAAAACGGGACGTAATGCAATCGTAAAAATGATAAATATGGAAACGAAAAACTTCAATGCGATATTCTACTCTACAAATATACTACTGAAATTTTGTTTAAAGGCAAATTATGATGAAAGTCAGTTTTGGTAATGGTTTAATTGTACGCTATATTTTCGCAAAGATTTCTTAGATTCCAAAGCTTTGGATAAATAATTTAAAGCATTAAAAATCTTAATAATCTGCGGGAGCTTTATATTTCTCACGCGGATTATGCAGATAAAGCTGATTATTATTTTATGATGCCCCCCGATTTTCACAGATGAGTAAGATACTTTATGATGACTAAAAAGAATCTGCGTAACCTGTAGGAGAAAAATAAATTTTGGCTAAAGCCGAATTGAAAAATTTATCCTTACAAACGGGCTAAAGCCCGTTCCTATTGATGTGTAAACTTATTTTGACAATATATGCGGAATACAATAAACTTCTATCATCCCACTTCCCTCTTCCGGCTTATTAAAACCTCATCTTTTGAATTCTCACGGCATTCAGGATAGCGAGTAAAGCGACTCCTACGTCGGCGAAAACAGCTTCCCACATAGTCGCCAAACCTCCGGCTCCGAGAATTAGAACAACGGCTTTGATAGAAAATGCCAGAATGATATTTTGCCACACAATTTTCTTTGTCTGTTTTCCAATGTTTATGGCCATCGGGATTTTACTGGGCATATCATCCTGAATGACAACATCTGCTGTTTCAATTGTCGCATCACTTCCCAATCCGCCCATTGCAATTCCGACATCGCTTAACGCAACAACGGGAGCATCATTCACTCCGTCTCCTACAAAAGCAACGGTTTGATTTTTTGCCTTTATCTCCTTCACTTTATTCACTTTGTCTTCGGGAAGCAGATCTCCGTAAGCATTCTGAATGCCTAAAATATCGGCGACGTGCTTCACCACAGAGGATTTATCTCCGCTGAGCATTGTGGTTTTTACTCCTAAAGATTTTAATTTATTAATGGTTAATTGTGCATCAGTTTTAACAGAATCTGCAATTGTTAAATACCCGACAAATTTGTTGTCATACGCAACCGCTATTAGAGTATACACGATATTTTCAGTCTGAATATCGTATTTGATACTGAATTTATCCATCAGTTTAAAGTTCCCGACAAGCAGCTCTTTTCCGTTGATAACTGCCTTCAAACCGTAACCCGCAATTTCTTCTGCATTTTCCAACAGAATCGAATGATCGACTTCTCCCACATATTCATGAATGGCGGTTGCTACAGGATGTGAGCTTTTGCTTTCCAGAGCATTGACGAGTTTTAAAATTTCATCGTTATTAAATTCATCATTAAAATTAACTTCCTGTACTTTGAACACGCCTTCCGTCATTGTTCCGGTTTTATCCATAACAACGTTTTGAACGTTTGCGAGAATATCTAAGAAATTGCTTCCTTTAAATAAAATTCCGTTTCGGCTTCCTGCTCCGATTCCTCCGAAATACCCCAAAGGAATAGAAATCACCAAAGCACAAGGACAGGAAATCACAAGAAAAACCAATGCTCTGTACAGCCACGCTCTGAACTGATACTCTTCTACAAATAAATAAGGTATAAATGTGATTCCGATTGCAAGAAATACGACAATCGGGGTGTAGATTTTCGCAAATTTCCTGATGAATAATTCGGTGGGAGCTTTTTGAGCGGTTGCATTCTGAACGAGTTCTAAAATTTTGCTCAGTTTGCTGTCTTTGTAAGCAGTTGTCACTTTTACTTCGCTTACAGTATTGAGATTGATCATTCCGGCTAAAACAGTTTCACCTTTTGTTTTGGTATCAGGTTTACTTTCTCCGGTTAATGCAGAAGTATTGAATGAGGCGGTTTCGGACAGCAGTTCTCCGTCCAGCGCCAATTTCTCTCCGGATTTTAATTGAATAATGTCTCCGATATTTACTTTTTCGGCTTTTACAATTTGTGGTTTTCCGTCTTTTAAAACGGTTACTTCATCGGGACGCTGATCGAGTAAAGATTTGATGTTGGTTTTGGCTCTTGTTACCGCCATTGCCTGAAAAACTTCTCCAACAGAATAAAAAAGCATGACTGCAACGCCTTCCGGATACTCTCCGATGGCAAAAGCGCCCACGGTTGCGATTCCCATCAGGAAAAATTCAGAGAATATATCTCCGTTTTTTATGCTTTCGAACGCTTCTTTCAAAACCGGAAGACCAACAGGAATATAGGCGATTAAGTACCAAACCAGACGAATCCAGCCGGAAAACCATTCTGCTTTGATGAAATTATCTAAAGCGATTCCTATTAATAACAATCCAAAAGAAATGATTGCGGGAAGAAACATCCTGAAAACAGACTGATCTCCTGTATCATGAGAATGATCGTGATCATGGTTGTGACCTTCATGATGATGTTGATGTTCTTTTTTCGGTTTTGTGTTGCAGCATTCTTCCATAACTTAAATTTTTATTCAAAATTACAGTCAAAATGCGTGCAATACTATTGCAAACTTTCCAGGCAGTTTTCGCAGATTCCTTTGGCAAAAAGTCTTATTTCATCGATCCTGAATTGGGTCTGAATGTTTTCGGGAAACGAAATATCTTCTTTACAGGTGGTCTGTTTGCAGATTTTACAATAGAAATGGAGATGCCAGTCTTTGTGGGTATGTTCATCACAGCCATCGTGGCAGAGTTTGTATTTTGTTGTTGTATTTTCCTGAATGCTGTGTACGATTCCTTTTTCTTCAAATGTTTTCAGAGTGCGGTAAATGGTTGTCCGGTCTGCACTTTCGAAATGATTTTCAATTTCCGAAAGAGAAAGGGCGGCTTCCTGAGAACTCAAAAAATCGTATACCAAAATCCTCATGCTTGTAGGCTTGGTATTCTTATTCATTAATTTATTCTCAATGTCCTTTTTCATACTATTTATATTTGATGGATCTGCCCTTTCAAAGTTAGCAGTTTTAAAATTTGTTTAATTGTTATAGAGCATAATTTATATAAACTTAGTGTAAGAATTCTTAATATTATCTCTGTTTACCTGAAAAATACAAATCTCAATCTTCCATACTGCGATAAAAATGTTCCACAGTGCAATAAAAATCTTCAACAGTGCAATAAAAATCTTCAACAGTGCAACAAAAATCTTCAACAGTATAATAAAAATGCTTAATACTGCAATAAAATTACGCAACACGGCTTTAAAGATGGTGTAAAAAGTAAAATTTATCCTAAACAATACACCGTTTCATGTAAATACTAAATTAAAAATAATCAACAGTATTAATAATCTTCTAAACAGTGCATTAAAACCATACAAACCTCTAAAGATGAGTGATTAAAGTGTATATTTATTTTCCGAATTTTTAAAATAATTATATAATGGGAATCTTAAAAGAAGAGTATGTACCGATTGCTGATGCATTACTAACTAGTTTAGCTAGAGACTTAGCCATTTTTGAAGAAGAAAATCATTTGTTCAATGCTTCCTATCTTTCGGCAATGCAAAGCAAGACGGATGAGGTAGGGCAAAGGAAACCGGAGACGCATTGCTGATACAGCAAAAGCAGACTACAAAAGAGCTTTATACATTGGGCAAAGAACTTTCTAAACCTATGAAACTGCTGAATCTGGTTTTTGATAAAGCGGGAATAAAAAATTCTTTAACCAGCGAGGTACTGAAAAAAGTAAACAAAAGAAATTTTGAAGGCGTCCTGGTGGGGCTTAAATCTCTGAAAGATGTTGTTGCAGCCAACAACGCTCTATTAACATCCTGTGGAATGAAAGCCGATACCGAAACGGTGCTTCAAAACGCGTTTGATGCCATTACGGCAAAAAGCAATGAACAGAGCAGCTACCAACAGCAAAGAAAAGCGTTTACCTCTGCCAACAAAGGCATTTACAGGGAGCTGTATGTCTATATAGGTGACGTGGCAAGATTGGGAAAAATTATATTTCAGGGAGAACAGAAGGCTTCTGAATACACTCTTGAAAACCTTATTGCTTTGGTAAATTCTTCCAGAAAAAACAAATCTATAGATGATACCCAAAATAAAGGATAACCTTTGAAAAAAATTTTGATGCGCTACAAAAAGTAATATTTTTATTTCTATATTAGCATCCATAATTTTAACGAAACAAGCGTAAGCTATCAATTTGTACAAAGAAAACTGCGAATCTTCTTAAAAGGACAAATTATGATAGACTTACGCCCGTGTACCTATAACTGGCACGGGCGGAGTCTTTCTTGTCCTTTGGGTTCTTCGCAGTACCTCTTTGTCAGATTGGCTTTTGCTCCGTGCCTTTTGCATGATTCTATCTCCTGATCAATTTTGTCTAAGGCTTTTTATTAAAATTAATACGGCAGCTTTTGTCGTACTGCAAATTTATTTTTGCACATGAAAATGTTTAATTAAAAAACTTAAAACGATGAAAACACTGAATAGGTCGGGATAAAATAAACCGTAAGACAAAAAATGTAAAATATAGGATTCTCCCTATGTTGAAATATCAAAAAAAATTATAATTTAACACTCGAAAAAAAATTAATAACAAAATGAAAAAATCTTATTTCATAATGCTTATGGCATTAATGTGTATTTTCTCCTGCAGAACAGAAAACACTTCAGATACTCTATCTGATCAAACGCACAAATCGAAGTTTGATGCAAGCTTTAAAGAAGTATTGCAGGCTACAAAATCTCCGGATGAAAGCTCTTTGATGGCAAAAGTACAGGACTTTACGGAAGATTATAATCCTTCTGATTTTATCATGGATACAGCCAAAATAAAGAAAACCTTAAAGAATGGCGAGGTTACCGAATACGCAATATATCTAAAAAAGAAAAATGAAACTGAAATCGGAGTCTTTTATAATCTGGTATTTACTAAAAAGATAGACAGCTGGAAAAAATATTTAGTAAAATTTACCCCTGCTATTATTCCTGAGACCAATAACAAGATTGGTTACAAATGCGAGTTTATTTCAAAAAAAGCACAGGCTTCCAAGTGCGGATCTTCTTTTTATATGACAGAGTATTTCCAATGTTGGGCAGGACATACAGACTCCAATGATGGAGATTGTAATGGATGCTGGAGATTAGGCTCTTATGGTATTGCAAATACCTGCGATGAGGAAGCTCCGGATGATTTTAACGGAGCAGGAGATAATTACGGTGGCGGTGTAACTCCTAATGTGGATGGGCTTATCCATGTGTATGCAGACCCTTCTCATTGGGCTCTGTATAACAGTTTATCGGCTGAAAATAAATTTAAATGTTATCAGGCTTTGCTTTTGTCGAGTGATACGAGTTATGTAAATTTTTCAATAGATTTCTTTAGTAGTAATCCTACGGTAACAATACAGCAGTTTCTGAATTGGTTTATGTACGATATACACATTACCACAGATATGGATGCGCGTGTAAAATGTATCCTGCAAAAGATGGCGGGTGATACCAATATTTCAGATGATAAAATTACGCTTCCCATTACTCCGGCATCAGACAATCTGTTTCAGAAAATGCTGCGTATGTTTAATGGCAATAATGCTCCAAAACTCACTTTTAAATATGATCCTAATCTTCCAGCAACAGGAGCATATGCTTCAACAAAAAGCTATGATGGCGGAGCATCTTATGAAATTGTTTTAGGAGCTGATATCCTACAAAGTTCTAATATAAGAATAATGACTATTTTAGCCCATGAATTAACTCATGCATTTATGCTAAATGATTTAACCCAACTAAACATGATTGAATGGTATAACGACGGAACAGCACATATTTCAACAGGGAATGCACAGAATGCTTGTAATCAGAATGATTTTTTCAGTAATAATCCTGATCATTATTTCGCGAATTTATTATGCTTATATATGACAAATTCGCCTAGTAGTCTAAACCAGTGGCAACACGAAATTTTTGAAACTCCAACTTTTGATATAAATTCTTATATACAAAAACTGACAAACTATGTGAAAAATAATCATGATTGGAATAGCGAATCTGCAAGCTGGACTTCATCAATGCAAACATATTATGGAAATAATTGGAAATATGAAGTAGCTTTAAATTTACAAATGGATGGAATTAGACAGACAAGCCATTTTGCAAGTTGGTCTAATAAAACTCCAACTCAATTTCATAATGAAATAGTAAGTATAATAGATAATGGTCATTTACCCAATACAAATAATAGTTATCCAGCAAATAAAAACTGCAATTAATTATGAAAATATATAGCTTTATAATAATTATTTCCCTATTGAAAATTAATTTTTGTTTTGCTCAGGAAAAGAAATCAGACACTCTATTTATTTTAACAGATTTTGCGAGAGAAAAAGAATTATATTTTAACAAAATTTCTCCCTTACAAATAGAAGTAAGGGAGGAAAAAGAAATTCCTAGGGTCTCTCCCAGTGGTTTGATTTCTTACAAAGAAAAAATACCTGCAATAAAAATTATTCCAAAAAATAAGGTTCTTTATGATTTGATGTCAAAGAAGCGGTTGAATACTTTTCCTATTGGCATTCAGAAAAATATTTGTTTTAGTGATAAGAAATTTCAGAAATCAGGGTGTAACGCTATACGTCAAGGAATTACTTTTATCCATAGAGATATAGATAATGAGTTTTTAAAGGATTATAATACCTATCTTGATGTAAAAGATACTATTGAGAAACGAATAGAGATAATTTTACTTCCTCATAAAACTCCAAGAAATACTTATGGTAAAATTATTATGAATTTAGATATTATTAAAAATAAATATAATTATACAGATCTTTCGGAATTTACTAAAAGAACTTTTTTCTTTGATTATCATGGATTAACTGAGCTGGCAAAAAAGTATAATACTATTTATATTGAAAGTGAAAGAATTGACCCTAATACCATTATTTTTGAGAAAGTAGAATATGAATATTATATTGATGATATGTAATTTATAGACAATAATAAATTCTATTGTTTAAGCAATTAAGATGAAAAGCCGCAAAAAATCTGCTGTTTATAATTTTTTAAAATATTATTGGTTCAACATTTTCCTTTTAAAATTACAAAATCATAAATAAGTATATATTTTTATTACGTATCGTTTTTATCATTGCATTCATAATTCATTTAATCATTAGATATTTGAATCCTTTTTCCGAAAAGGTAAATGATAAATTATTAGCAGTATCTCTTTATGTTTCTATTATAAGTCTTGTTAGTGTATTACTAATCTATATACTGAGAAATTATTTACGATTACAAGATAGAAAATAATAGTATGGAAATAAATGAATTTAGCCTTGGATTATTTGTATGGCAATCTATTATATTTTTATTGCTCATACTATTAATTTATTTTGTTTATAAAATTTACAAAAAGCTAAAATGAAAAGAAAACCGCAGAAAATTTCTGCGGTTTTAACTTTGTTAAATTTTAAAATACCATCAAATAAAATTTTAAGAATAGAGGAAATTTTGCATTTAAATGTGTTTTTAAAATGTGCTATCTTTGAATAAATTATTTTCAATGAAAATTCTTATCGTGAATGGTCCCAATCTGAATTTATTAGGAACCAGAGAGCCAGAAATTTACGGAACAGTCTCCATGGAGGATTATCTGGATCGTTTAAGAACCGATTTTCCTTCGCATCAACTGGAATATTATCAGTCTAATATTGAGGGTGAAATTATCAACCAGCTTCAGAAAAATGAATTTGATGCCCTGATTATTAATCCGGGAGCTTTTACACATTATTCTTATGCTATTGCCGACTGTTTAAAAAACATCCGTAAACCAAAAGTTGAGGTTCATATCAGCAATATTTACAAAAGAGAAGAATTCCGCCAGAAATCTGTTACAGCTGCAAATACGGATGCTGTCTTATCCGGTTTCGGAATGGATGGTTACAGACTGGCTATTCTGAGCCTGAAGTAATTTATTCAACGAAAATCTGCCGGAATACAAATAAAAAATCCTCATCGCATGATGAGGATTTCTATTTTTAGTTGGTTGTCTGCTCTTGTAACTGAGGACCGGAAGGAATTAATTTTTTACCTTCTTCGGTGTTGCAATACTGCTCAAAGTTTTTAATATATCTTGAAGCTAAGTCTTTTGCTTTTTCTTCCCATTCAGAAGCATCATTATATGTATTTCTCGGATCTAAGATTCCTTCAGAAACATTTGGCAATGCGGTAGGAACTTCAAGATTCATGATCGGAATTCTTGTTTTCGGAGCATTTTCGATAGAACCATCAATGATCGCATCAATAATTGCTCTTGTATCTTTCAGAGAAATTCTCTTTCCTGTTCCGTTCCAGCCTGTGTTTACCAGATATGCTTTTGCACCGTGTTCTTTCATTTTCCCGATTAATGTTTTAGAGTACATTGTTGGGTGCAATGTTAAGAAAGCTTCCCCGAATGCAGGAGAGAAAGACGGTTCCGGAGAGGTAATTCCTCTTTCAGTTCCCGCTAATTTTGATGTATACCCGCAAAGGAAGTGGTATTGTGCCTGATCTTCATCCAGAATAGAAACCGGAGGCAATACTCCGAAAGCATCTGCTGAAAGATAAACGATCTTTTTAGCGTGTCCTGCTTTTGAAGGCAGAACAATTTTATTAATATGATAAATAGGATAAGAAACTCTTGTGTTTTCTGTGATCGATCCGTCTGTATAATCTGAAACTCCGTTGTTTACCACCACGTTTTCCAAAAGCGCATCTCTTTTAATGGCTCTGAAAATATCCGGTTCTTTTTCTTCCGAAAGATCGATTACTTTTGCGTAGCAACCTCCTTCATAGTTGAAAACCCCGTTGTTATCCCAACCGTGTTCGTCGTCTCCGATCAGATATCTTTTCGGGTCTGCAGACAAAGTTGTTTTTCCTGTTCCTGAAAGTCCGAAGAAAAGAGCTACGTCTCCTTCTTCTCCTACGTTTGCAGAACAGTGCATTGAAGCCATTCCTTTTAGCGGAAGGTAATAGTTCATCATTGCGAACATTCCTTTTTTCATTTCTCCGCCGTACCATGTTCCTCCGATAATCTGAAGTTTTTCAGTAAGGTTGAACATCACGAAGTTTTCAGAATTCAGTTCCTGTGCTTCCCAGTTTGGATTCGTTGTTTTAGAACCATTGATTACGGTAAAATCCGGCTCACCAAAGTTTTCCAGCTCATAATGAGAAGGACGGATAAACATATTGGTAACGAAATGTGCCTGCCACGCTACTTCAACGATGAACCTCACTTTTAGTCTCGTATCTGCATTGGTTCCGCAGAAAGCATCTACTACATAAATTTTCTTTGCAGCAGCAAGTTGGTTCAGCACTAAATCTTTACAAGACGCAAAAATTTCCGGAGTAGTCGGCAAGTTTACTTTTCCGTCCCAGAAAATCGTTTCTCTTGTAACATCATCCTGAACTATGTACCTGTCTTTAGGAGAACGACCTGTGAAAATTCCTGTTTTTACTGATACTGCACCAGATTCCGTAAGCTCAGCTTTCTCAAAGCCCTGATTTTCAGGAGAAACTTCAGCCTGATACAATTCTTCGTAAGACGGATTGTACACTACTTCGTAATTTCCTTTAATCCCTAATTTTTCTAAATCTTGGATGATTTTAGCGTGTTTCATTTTACTTATATTTTCTATTTCTTTTTTGGGTATAACAAAATTAAATATTAATTAATTGTTAAAGGTGGTTAAATATAATGATATAAGTCAGAATGACAAATAAAAAATAAACCTTATAAAAAATTGAAAATCAAGCAATTATTTCAGACCATCCGAAAATTGTGTGAAAACCTTTTCCCCAAAAATAGTCCTTAAAGCCGTCAAATTTTGAGCTCATTACAAAATCTCCTCCCCAAGCTCCCAAACTTTTGACAAAAACAGGGCAATCTGCGAAAAATTTAGCCTTAACTGTAGGAATTTCAAGAAAATCCGATATTTTTTGCTCATGAATCAACATTAGTTCAGAAAAATTTTCCAATTTATTGCATAGTAAAATATTTCTTGTAATATCCGAAAATTCATCAACCCGTTTTTGGGACTTGGTTTTAGACTTGTAAAAATTAATTCCTTCACGGCTGTCCTGTTTTTGATTTAAATGAATAAAAATCAATTCATCTTTAAAAGAAGGATTAAAATTTACCTTTTCATATTTAATTTCAGGAACACTTTGATACAGAACCGCCGATTTCTCTTTTGCCACAGCAATATCGTATCCGCTTCCGCCCAGACTTATCTTATTCAAATAAAATGGATCGATCTCCGCCCACTCCGCAAGATTGGTCATTAAAGTAGAGCTGCTTCCTAAACCGTAATCTGCCGGAAACTGAAGGTTGGTCTTTAAATGGTAAGTAAAATTGTTTTTGAATGTAATTGTAGAAAGTGACTGAACGTTTTTTAAGGTTTTTAAAATAAATTCAGCACTTGCTGGAATGTTGGTTTCTAAAATCTGCCAGTTCTGATAATCGATGACAGCTTTCAGCCATAATTTGTTCTGATGATAAGCTTCCCACACAATGAGAGATTTTTCATCATGGATTTCTTCAAAAGAAAACTCTTGTCCCAGCTTGGTAGGTACCGCTAAGACAAGAGCTCCGTCCATTGCGAAATATTCTGAAGTAAGCATCAGCTTTCCCGGTGAAAATATCTCGCCCATGATTTTTATTTATTAGATTGCAGAAGCTACATCTACAGAAGAATCAATTTTTTTGATAAGTCCCTGTAACGTTTTTCCCGGTCCCACTTCCACGAAGTTATTGGCGCCGTCTTTAATCATATTCTGAACAGACTGTGTCCATTTTACAGGACCTGTTAATTGTGCAATAAGGTTTTTCTTAATTTCTTCAGGATCAGAGATTGCAGTTGTTGTAATATTCTGATAAACCGGAATGGTTGCTTTTCTGAATTTTGTTTTTTCAATTGCCGCCGCTAATCTTTCCTGTGCAGGCTGCATCAATGGTGAGTGGAATGCTCCGTTTACCGGCAACAGTAAAGCTCTTTTTGCTCCTGCTTCTTTCAGCTTTGCACAAGCTTCTTCTACAGATGCCGTTTCACCGGAAATTACCAGCTGTCCCGGACAGTTATAATTTGCAGGAACAACAATTCCGCTGATTGATGCACAGATTTCCTCTACTTTAGCATCTTCCAATCCTAAAATAGCAGCCATAGAACTCGGATTGGCATCACAGGCTTCCTGCATTGCTTTTGCTCTCTCGGAAACCAGCTTCAGACCGTCATCAAAAGATAAAACTCCATTGGCTACCAGTGCTGAAAATTCTCCTAAAGAATGTCCTGCAACC
Organism: Chryseobacterium sp. VD8; assembly: GCF_037149975.1. Lineage (NCBI taxonomy): Bacteria > Pseudomonadati > Bacteroidota > Flavobacteriia > Flavobacteriales > Weeksellaceae > Chryseobacterium > Chryseobacterium sp. VD8. Next base: position 37,777 of record NZ_JBBCQL010000009.1, read on the forward strand.
ATTTCAGCTCCAAGACCGTTCACGGCTTTTAAAGCAGCAACCGAGTGGATAAAAATTGAAGGCTGGGTAACCTCCGTTTTTTTAAGATCTTCATCCGTTCCTCTGAACATTATTGAAAGGATATCAAACCCTAAAATTTCATTGGCAGATTCCATCAGATCTTTGATGTCTTTTCTAGAATCGTACAATTCTTTTCCCATTCCTACGAACTGAGAACCCTGCCCTGGAAATACAAGTGCTTTCATGTATTAATTTAAAATATTATGCAAATATAATTATTATGTTAACAATATTCTTTAGCCTTTATAAATCCTTTTAAGGAACGAGTCTGATGACACGGTATCCCGTGTTTACATAAGCACCGTTTGCTTTGGATTTTACAAACTCAAATTTTGTAGCAAGCTGAGTCTGTACTTTATTCATCTGCCTGAAGATCTCTCCTTTTTTGTTTTCTCTGGTAAGCATATCATTCACGATATCAAAACCTACAATGGCAAACTTAGGAGGTGTTTTGCAGTATTTATTTTTATAAGCGGCAAGAATTTCTTTTTCAAAACTACCTTCTGTATTGATCTTTCTGTCCATAAGGTACACTAAGTGTGCCTGGCTAAGATCGTCTACTTTTCTCTCGAACACCGGAGCGTAATACATGCTGAATGCTTTTATTCCCTGAACTTCTTTAGACAAAGTGATTACTCTGCCGGCAAAAGCTTCTCCTGCTGTATCATTATCACTTGCTAAAATCGCGATCACCGGAGCAGACTGTCCTGTCATCATATTTTTATCAAGCTGAATATCCGCTGATGAATTTACGATGGTGATATTTGGATTTCTGAGTGTTTTCTCAAGACCTGCTTTAATATAATTGGCATTTTCTTTTTTAGAATCTGCAACTATATAGATTTTCTGATCCGAGAATGCAGATTTCACTTCTTCTACAATTTTATCGGCATAGGTCTGATCGTTTGTTTCCACAATAATCAGGTTGCTGTAGTTGTACAATTCCGGAGAGTTGGCAAATGGTGCAACAATCGGGATTTTCTGGTTCTTTGTAAAGTCCAGAACATCTACAACGTTCGACTTGAAGAACGGACCGATAATTAAGTCTGTATTATCCGGATTTATCTGGGTTAATGAATTTCGGAACGAAGCTTCATTTCCGGAATCCACAATTTTTATATCTAATTTTTGTCCGTTTCTGGCATTTCTTTCAATGGCAAGTTTTGCTCCCGTAAGGAAATCTAAAGCCATGGTACGATATTGTGTTTCTCCTGTGCTGTAGCCAAAAGGAAGCATCATGACAACGCTTAACGCATCTCCGTTTTTCTTTACGTAGGCAGGATCCAGTTTTTTAATTTTTAAAACCATTCCTGTTTTTAATCCTTTTGAAAGTTCAGGATTAAGAGCAATTAATTCATCAATGGTAACGCCGAATTTGTTAACAATCGAAAAAACGGTATCCCCCTGCTGAACAGTATAGGTTACATAATCGTCTTCCGAAGAAACCGCGCTAGATAAAGATTTTTCATTGCCTGAATCTACCTTTGTTTTCGGATTTGAATTTTCCTGAAAAACATCAGCTCCGGAACTTTTTGTTCCTGACTTCTTTACTTTAATAGATTCTCCCGGTTTTAAACCTTTTTCTTCCAGTCCCGGATTCAGGGCAAACAATTCTTCTTTTGTGATATTGAACTGTCTTGAAATTCTGTAGTAATTATCTTTCTGCTGTACAATATATTCGTCGTCCGAAGCTTTTACAGCATGAGTTTCTGCTGCAGGTTCCACAGGTTTTTCCACCGGAGAAGTATGTACGGCAACATTTTGTTCTCCACCATATTTCTTAATGCTTTCAAGAGGCAGGGTAACTTCATCCCCGATCTTCATGTGAGCATCCAATTCAGGATTCAGTTTTCTGAGGTCTGTTTCAGAGATTCTGTATTGTTTTGTGATACCGTAAATGGTTTGCTTTGGCTGTAGAATAATTTTTCCAAACTGGGAGTTACTTACGGGCTTTGAAGCAGCAGGTGTTTTTGATGAAGCAGAAGCTGCTTTATCATTTTTTACTGTAAGAACATCTCCAAGCGCCAATTTACCGTCCTTCACTTTAGGATTTAGTTTTAGCAATTCTTCTACAGTAAGTCCGTATTTTTTAGCAATGTTATAAGGAGTATCTCCTTTTACAACGGTGTGCGATTTCTGGGCAGACATACCCAAAACCATACATAAACTGGACAGAATAAAAAACCTCTTTATCATATTCGGTGATTATAAATGCAAAAATACTTCTTTAAAATTAAATGACAATAATTATTGGTTTTGAAAAGACTTTCTGTTAACATTCAGAGTGTTACTTTGGGATAGAATTGAATTTCTTCGTTATGCTCCAAATAATAGATCTTTCAGTTTAAGAATTATTATCCTAAGAATTTCAGAACATCTTTTTTGTAGACGAAAGAGAAGAATTTTTCTGAATCATTTCATTTATTTTTAAAACGCAATAATAGATTCTTTATCCTTAATAAGCAATAATTATAAATTCTGATTTTTCTATTTCTATTTTTTCTAAACAAAAATCTAACCACTGATATCCATGATCTGCAAAAAATACACTAAAATTATAAACCCTTTCCTGCCAATTCTTAGAAGGATTTACATCTAAAAACAGATTTTCCAGTCTTTCCATCAATTCGCTTTTTTTAATCTTTTCTGCATGAAGAAGACATTTTTTCATTCTTTTGAAGGATTTCAACTGTCTTATTTCTTCGGCTTTCACCATGTTTCCGAAAGATTTTTCGGTGGTTTCGGCGATATTTTTAAGTTCGGCAAACTGAC